>JAFSTG010000118.1 GCA_017450605.1 Paludibacteraceae bacterium
ACGCGGCAATGCTCATCATGCTCCTCACCCTCGGTGTGGGACAGATGTGGGGAGCGCAGTATAATTGTAATTGGCGAGGTAATGTGTTTTTCCGCGCACCGGATAATTGGGATTTGACAACCAATAGTGTAGTGCAGGTAGCTATCGTGCGTACCCAAGATGCCAATACATCTGAATATGTATGTATGCTAACAATGGAGCGGATAGGCACCACACGTTTGTATTACAGGTGGGTGGATCTTAATCATAGTGGATGGAATCAAAATGAATATCTTGGTTTCATCGCTAATTCTTCTGAATGGGGAAATTACGATAACGGAAGCTCTGATCGCAGAGGAACATTCAAGTTTGGTGAATGTGCTTGCTATGTTACGCCAATTGACTGGGGTGTTTCTAATGACAATGTCCCTTACCTATTCAACCCAACTTCGGAAAGCAATGGGGCTACCTTGTCAGGAAATTATAATGATTCAGGTAGCGGATACGATAATCGTTGGTATAGTCTGTTGGACAAGGCTCAAACCGTTAATTTATATACAAGCGGCAGTTCGTCTAATGCCGGAGGAACAGTCACGATCGCCGGTACATATATGTCTGCTTGCAATACAACAACTGCGACCGGTAGTGCAACTTCATCTTCTGCGAGTGTTAATTACACCACACTTATTGGTTCTTCCGTTACATTAACGGCAACTCCCGGTACGGGTTATCAGTTCGACGGATGGTACACCGCAGGTACAGGTGGTTCGCTTGTAAGCAGCAGCAATCCTTATTCATACACTTGTACAGGTGAAGCGACGGTCTATGCTCGCTTCTCGGAATTGACTTATTCTCTGACTTTTGCCAACTCAGATGGTCATGGTACTGTATCTGTAGGTGGCTCACAAGTAGCGTCTGCCGGTAGTAGCGGCTCGGCTTCCGTGAATTATTATACCACAAAGACTTTGGTGGCAACACCGAGTACAGGTTATAATTTCAGCAGTTGGACGCTGTCGGGTTCAAATACGAGTGCGGTAAATATCGGTAGTACGACTACTGCTTCCACAACTATCAAGGCGACAAACACCGGCGCAACGGTAACAGCTAATTTTACCCCCAAGACCTATACGGTGACTTTGGACCAGAACGGTGGCGATAGCAATGGTTCGGCGACGGCAACCTACAACAGCAGTTCGCTCACTTCTGTCACCAACGCTTCACGCGCAGGGTACTCCTGCACGGGTTATTGGACTGCTACATCGGGTGGAACGAAGGTTATCAATGCCAACGGAACATTGGTTTCCGGCATTACCGTTGATGCTGTTCAATACACCGATGCAAGCGGCAATTGGAAGAAAGACGGCAATGTTACCCTCTATGCGCAATGGACGGAGAATGCCACCTACTATTCAGTCACCTTTGCTCAGGGTACAGGTTACACATCAATGGGTGGTCTGACCGCTGCGAACACCAGTACCGGTGCATCTATCACTTCGGGCAATACGGTAGTCAGTGGTACAGGTGTGACCTTCACCGCCTCACCCAATACGGGCTATCGTGTGGTAGGTTTCTACAGCGATGCGGCCTGCACTTCAGCACTGCAAGAGAGTTCCGCCGTAACCTATGCAACCACTATCTCGGCGAACACTACCGTATATGTGAAGTTCGAACTCTCCACCTGCGTCATCACGCTTGACCTGAACGGTGGTTCGGCAGGTTCAACCTCAGTGACTGCCACCTATGGTAGCACGCTGCCGTCCTTCACGCTTGCCACCCGCACGGGTTATACCTTGACGGGTTACTGGTCGGCGACCGAAAGCGGTACAAAGTATATTGACAACGCGGGTGCGCTTGTGGCAAGCACTACGTATGCCAACGCGTCCAAACAATGGCAAAGCACCGGCTCGGCATTGACTTTCCACGCTCAATGGAGTGAAACGATGCATACGGTAAGCATCACCAACGGAACAGGTAGCAGCACCGTAGGTATAGCCACGAAGGCTACCGTGACGGCGAGTGCAGCTGCTACAGGTAAGAAATTCAAACAATGGAACATCACGGGAACCTATACCCTGCAGGATGCTACCACGCTCACCTCACGCGAGATACACTTTACAGCGACAACCGACATCAGTATCACTGCTGAATATGAGGATCGCGACTTCGTCAAAGTATATTTCGCCAAACCGAGCAGTTGGACTGACGGACTGAAAGTCTATGCATGGGATGGCAATGAAACGCCTACCTATAAGAACGCTGCTTGGCCCGGCGTGGCTTGCACTACGACCGAAACAGTGAATTGCGTTACTTACTATTACTACCTCTACTACACCGACAACAACGGTGAGGGCGATGACCAAACGGGTGCCGGAAACTGGACGACCATGATATTCAGCGATAATGGCAACGACAGCGAGAAGACCGCCGACCTGACGATTGCCGATGGTAACTTCTACCGCTCTGCATCGACCGGCAGTGGTGGCACCGATGGTCACGATTGGTATGTGCGCGGCACTTTCAATAGCGTGAATCATTGGAATGATGACTATCCCTTGGAGTTTGACGAATGTGGCACTACCGGTACGGTGACCATCACCGGATTGACCGCCACCTCACAGTCGTTTAAGATCTATAGGGCTTCGACTGATCAGTGGTTCAAATGGACAGGCGGGGCTGCTGTTGATTATGATGAAGACAAAGCAATCGATTTGAATACCGCCCTTACGCTACGCAACTATAATAACAATAACAATACCTTTACGCCGGCTTCAACGCTCAGCTATACTTTCACCCTGAACACAACAAGCACTACGAATCCCGTGCTGACCGTGGCTGCGGTGGATGCAACCTCGTATTCGACGACGATGGCAGTGAGCGGCAACGGTTCGACCACGCCTGCGGCAGGCTCGATAACCCTCAAGCAGTACACGCCGACCACCATCACCGCTACGCCCGCTACGGGGTATTACTTCACGGGCTGGACAGAGGACGGCGGACACGGCATCAGTTTTGCCTCTTCGTCCTCGGCTACCACGACCGCCACTGCCACCTCGGCAGGCGGCACCGTAACCGCTAACTTTGCAGCCCAATGGGCAGTGGTCGGCGGTGACAGCGAGGGAGCCGATAGCGACGATGATGAGATGGGCGACTGGAGTACTTCTGCTAATCAGATTACCTATATCGGCACAAATGTCGCCGGCAATGATACCGGTTATGTGGACATCACACTGCCTGCCAATACGACCTATTACTTCAAGGTAAAAGATGTGTCGCAAGCTTCCAATAGCGGTTGGTACGGCAATAGCGGCTCTTGGACATACGCAAACAACAGACAGCGTTGGGATTACACCACAGCAGGTAGCAATAGCAGCATCACGACGGCAGGTGCGGGAGCCTATCGATTCTCGTGGAATATGTCCGGCAATGGATCCACCAAACAAGACTCATTGCGTATCGCTTTCCCGACCTCTTACACCGTCACTTTCGGTTACGGAACCGGTGGTAGCGCAGTTACGGCAACTGTGGAAGACGCCATAACGATTACCAGCGGTCAGTATGCAGCCGCAGGCAAAGATATAACCTTCACACAGACACCTGCAACGGGTTATACCTTCAAAGGGTGGTACACGGCTTCAAGTGGTGGAACGACCGTTAGCGGCATGAGCACGAGCGACAATGTATTGGACGACATTGCAGCTAACGCAAACGTGTACGCACAATATACAGAAGACCTGCACACGGTAAGCATCACGGAGAATGAGAGTGACTGGGGTACGGCTCATGTAACGGACGGTGTGGCCACAAGCGGCAGCGCAGGTGTTGCTACCTCCTTGGCTATCACGGCTGAACCCGTAAGCGGTTACCGCTTCATCCGTTGGACGCAGTCCGGTACAGGTACAGCCACTATCGCCAACGACCGTGCGGCTTCGACCACCGTCACAGTAACAGGCGGTAATGTAACCCTCACAGCCGAGTTCGGCTCCAACTGGTGTATCGGAGGCAAGGGCACTCCGTTCGGCAACTGGGATACCGGCTCTGTCACCAGTTTCGGCAACTTCACAACTTCTGATGGTGTAACTACCGGTTATGTGGATTTCACTTTGGATGCCAATGTGGACACCTTCGAAGTGAAAGTGCGTTATTTGGATGGCGATGTTTGGTTCGGTCATAACACCACGAAGCAGACACTGACCTATGCGGACGACAATGTAGCGAAACAAATCAGAAGAGGCGGTTCGTATCAGAACCTTGCCTTCAAGACAGCCGGTCATGGTACCTATCGCTTCATCCTTTCCATCAGTGCGACCGATACGACCTTGGCGATCGACTACCCGACTTCGTACACCATTACGTACCACAACCTGACATGGCAAGGTACGGACGGTGCGACCTCGAAGAGCGAATCGACCACCGGCGGTACCTTCACCGTGGTGGACAACGACGACAACGCCCTGACCAGCGGCAAGTATGTAGTCGGCACGGGCAGTGTAACCTTCACCGCTTCACCTGCCTCCAATTATTCATTAGAGGGCTGGTATAGTGATGAGACCTGTGAGACCGCCTATACTGCCGGTGCCGGTGTGGCTATTGACGGCAACACGCTGACCCTCAGCAGCCTGACAGCCGACAAAACCGTCTATGCGAAGTTTGCGGAGAACATGACGACCGTTACGCTCGCCAGCACGGCAGGCGGACATATAGAGATAGGCGGCGCGACCGTCACCTCTACCACCGCTGGTAGTGTTACCACTCGCAGTATCACTGCCGTTCCTGATGCGGGTTATTATTTCAGCGGTTGGACGGTTGAACCTTCAGTGGATGCCGATTACACCGTAAGTGGTACAGGAGAAGCCAACAGCACCATCACCCTTACCGGTGGTGGCACAGGAGAGACGACAGGACAGACCCTCACCGCTAACTTTGTGGAACTCAACAAGATTTATTTCCGCAATATCTTCGATGACGGCGAAGGCAATGTAACGAGATGGGAGAATGTTTATGTCTATTTTGACTATACATGGGATTACGGAAGCGTTAAATCTTCCTCCAACAGCGCGTATGTAGTTCAGATGACGCAGATTGGTACATCCGATGTATATTATGCCTATGTGCCGCGCACCTTCACCACGGCAGGTGGTGTAAATGTCGCATTCGCGGATCATAATTTTGGCACCAACTATAAGTTCTACCAACATAATGCAGCAGCCCGTGGTGATTATAACAACGCACTGAATATGTTCGTGCCGTATCATACAAGTAATGACACAGAAAACCAAACCGTCTATTACTCCAACGGCTATTGGATGAAATATGACACCCGTGCATCGCAGGGTGCGGGGTACTATCTGAAGGTTTATAACAGCCGCAACAACTACACGCAAAAAGGTGAGTTCCTCGCCAATACGGATGACGCAACGGCTATTCAGTTCCAAGTGCGTATAGACAATACGGGCGCTGCTTACACTCGCTTCATGATTGTGTCCGCAGGCGGTTTGAACTACCTCGCCAGTGCGACACCCACATCAACAGCGTATAGTGACATAACGCTTAATGAGGATACGCGCTCGTTGAGCGATAATGATGTCTATTTCCAAATGACGGCTACTTCTGAGGGCTACTACACTTTCATCATCGACCAAACAGGTGATAAGATGAAGTTGACGGTTGATTATCCTGTCAGCCCGGGTGACTATCGTTTGAAACATACCTATACGGTTGATGAAACGACCTACACCACCTATTCGGATATAATCAAGGGTTCTACCGCCACAGAAAGCAAGACCCTCTCAATGTATCTGAACAGCGCAAGCACTTCCTTGGTTCTGCAGAAATGTACCGAAATCAATAGCACTACCAAACTGCCGACATGGAGCACAGGCGATGCCTCCAACCTGTCTGCTATTACAACCGCAGTAGGCACAAATAGTGGCGTTTACCAGTTCGATGTAACCGTTAATACATCTACTGACCAAGTCAGTACGGTAAATAATATCGGCTTATACACTGGCAACTACTACATCAAGACGGACTGCGCTGACGGCGGCTGGGTGAACTACACGCAGAACGCGATGAAAGCGAACACCATCAATGCTACGGCTGCCGGATATGATTATTATTTCTGCAAGTGGATTGGCAACACCACCACCAATGTCAAGTGCGTCATTGCCAACGACTACTGCAACCAGTTGTCTGATACGCTGGAGAGTGATGCTATTCTGACGCGTAACGACATAGCTTACCAGACTCTGCCTTATGCAGCCAATGTACGCTTCTCCTACAACTCTGCGACTAATGAACTAAATCGTACCTATCTGCTCGGCTCGTCAGATGCGAACTCCTCGTTCCTGCGTCTCAAACCGGCAGCAGAAGGATATGTCTATACATCATCCGACGCGACAGTGGACCTGTACTCAACTGACACAAAATTCAAAGACAACGGCAACTGGACGTACCAGATGGATGTATATGTTTACCAAGGTGCCAATGGTGGTGTCTATACCGATTATCCCACGGTTTCGCCCATTACGCGTCAGGAGTTGGTTGATACGCTTACCCATGTACTGATGGGTGGTGACACCAAAGGAACAACCCTTTACCACGTTCGGTTGGTATATGACTTCAAGACGGACTACCTCATGTCGGCATGGATGGCTTCCGGAGAGCAAAGCACGACGATTGACCTCAATTCGGACTTTATGTATGTGCGCCTTGCTCAAGAGGATGCCGACCAACTCTCGTTTAGCTCCGGTATCAGCGTAACCGATGCCAAGAAAGCCTATGCAGCTATTGAGTTCCGACGCGATTCGATGGTCAACCAGATGTCTTCGTGGACCGCTAAGGCATACCGGCAGTGTATGTACTATATTTCCTTCCCATTTGATGTCAAAGTGAGTGACATCTTCGGCATCGGAGAGATGGGTACCGATTGGCGTATCCAGAAATACAATGGTGCCAAACGTGCGCAGATTGGCTGGTTCGCCGAGACAGAGACCTTCTGGGAGGACTTGACCACTGACAGCGTTATGCATGCCTATGAGGGATATAGCCTCTTGCTCAACCGCGTTAAGTTCAACAATGGCAGCAGCGATGTGTGGACGAACATCAGTGTCGGAGGATCGGTATACCTCTACTTCCCGTCCAACACGGACGTAGTCGCTTTGAGTAGCGGAACACGTACAATCACTATTCCCACACATCCATGTACGATTGACCGGGAATTCAAGCAGGATTTGGATGCAGGCGTTGCCAATCCCCGTAACCATAAGTACACCGACTCCAACTGGAATATGGTGGGTGCACCTCTCTTCCAAAATCTTGCAGCCACCAACATTGCTACCGGAGCCGTAGTGGGTGAAAATAACGATAGTACATTCAACTACGTCTATGCTTGGAATTCGTCCGATAACACCTTAGGCGTACGCAGTACACTGAGTACTTCGTTTGTATTCAACTCAATGTATGCCTACATGGTACAATATGCGGGGGAGGTTACCTTCACGGGAGCCATGTTGACCCCGGCATCCGTTGCTGCGCGTCGTAAAGCTGAGAAGAAGGACTATACCATTGAACTCAACCTGCATAAGGAAGAGACCTTCTCCGGACGTACCTATGTCGAAC
Organism: Paludibacteraceae bacterium; assembly: GCA_017450605.1. Lineage (GTDB taxonomy): Bacteria > Bacteroidota > Bacteroidia > Bacteroidales > Paludibacteraceae > Colicola. The sequence goes on from JAFSTG010000118.1 coordinate 7,597, forward strand.
TGCGCGAGAATGCCGACGATGATTATATGCTCAACGAGGATATGTATATGATGCGCTCCTCCAAGACTGCCGACCTCTACACCTACGCAGGAAGCTACGACGTGGCTGCTAACGTGCTGTCGGTGAACAACCACTTGGTGCCCGTGGGTGTGAATGTCAAGTCCGCAGGCACCTACACCTTCTCGATGCCAAGTCATTTCGACGGTACTGTCACCTTAATTGACACGTACACACAGATGCGCACGAATCTTGCCATTGAAGATTATGAGGTAAGCCTTGAGAAGGGAGAGGTGAACGACCGTTTCTTCCTTGAGTTGGATATTCACAAAGTACCGACAGCAATAGACGGTGTTTTGGATGGCAGCGGTACGTTCAAGGACGGCAAAGCACATAAGTTCATTGAGGACGGTATCATGTATTTGATGTACGAAGGAACGACGTACGATGTACGAGGTAACAAAGTGAAATAATTTCTATTCTCACTATTCAATATAGAACATCTTGTAAATAATGATAACAATGAAAAATAACGTGATGATTATGGTATTAGGTGCGTTGATGGCGTGCCTGATACCTGCTGTTTGCTTCGCGCAGACAGCGCAGGAATGGCAGTCCACTTCTACCATGCAAGGTTCCGGCAGTGCCTACTCGCCACAAGTAACCGCAGTCGGAGCTGTCTCGGCTTCCGAGATGTCAAGTACTGCTACCTATTCTCCGTCGAAAGCTCCCAGCAGACCTCGTCGTTCTGATGAATGGGGCACAAACCAGGAAGGCGGAAATCCTGATGAAGGATCTCCCATCGGCGACGCGTTAGTGCCGCTGATGGTTATGGCGGTGGCAATGGCGGGCGTGGTATATCTGCGCCGGAGACGGGCTATGAAGGTGACGAGAAAATAGTCCTATAGTGAACTGGTGGACTAGTGAACTGGTCAACTATGGGATTAGTAAACTGGTTCCCTTCGGTTAAAAAAACAAAAAAATCGGCATAACACTTGCGTATGTCGATTTTTTGTTGTACCTTTGCGACAGATTTTCAAAGAAATAGAGAGAAAGGAGACAAGTATGAGTACCATTGTTTTTCAACCACAAGACCAATCACAGATGGCTTTCTTGACTGATTTTGCAAAGCGGCTTAGTGTTCCTTATATCATAGTTCCAGTAAATGTACAATCATTATTAAACAGGGAGGAACAACGAGCCCAAAAAAGAGCCGACTCTTTTACAAAGATTCAAGAGCTTTTCTCTGATTGTGATATAACGGATGAAGAAATTCGTCAAGAATGTGAGAATGTTCGTCAAGAGATGTACAACCTGAAATATGCCAACTAACAAAATACGTGTCATTATAGACACAAATATCTGGATAAGTTCGCTTATCGGCCGCCAATTAGTTACTTTGAGAGAATTGCTTAGTTACCCAAGTATAGAATTGGTAATAACAGAGCAACTTTTGCAAGAGATATTATTGGTTGCCCAACGCCCTAAATTTTCCAAGTATTTCAGGTCCGAAGATATAGAGCAGTTGCGCCTATGGATAGAACACAACATGGTGAATATCCCTTTAGGCAGAATTCCTGCCCGTTGTCGCGATCCTAAAGATGACTATCTTTTAGAATTAGCAATACAAGCCAAAGCTATATACTTAGTATCAGGAGATAATGATTTACTTGAGTTAGGCTCAATCGAGGGTTGTCAGATAATGACTGTTCAACAATTTGAGAAAGAGATTATATCCAAACTCAACAAATATAATTCATAAACATCAGTAACGTCCCAAGCATGGGTCAAAAGAGAAAACGAAAAGACAGTCTGCGGAGATGCGGGCTGTCTTTTGATACCGGCATGACATGCCGGACAATGAACAATGTGGCTCGCGCAAAGATGCGCGATAAGAGAAAGAGGAGAGGTTAACGGGTTATGGTTTTACCGGCTGGCACGGATGTAGAGGGGGATGGAGATGGAGAGGAAGACGAGGTTGGGGAGCCATGCAGCCAAGAAAGGTGACATGACATTATTAACGGAGAAAGTGGTGCTGACCGTGGAGAAGAGTATATATGCCGCCGTGAGGACGACCCCTATACCGAGGTTCTTCCCCATCCCACCGCGCACCTTGCGGCTGGACATGGTGACACCGAGA
>JAFSTG010000119.1 GCA_017450605.1 Paludibacteraceae bacterium
CCTGAAGTGAAATTGACGATACTACCCATTTTGGGGTCGTCTGACATAGCGTTGATAAAAGCACCGGGCTGCTCTATGCCTTCTGGACGTATAACAGGGTCGATATAATAGTCTTTGTCCATAGTTATGGTGCGCGGATTGTCGGTATTGCCGTCAGACCAACGGATGAACTTATAACCGATTATCGGAGTGGCACTGATGGTAACCACCGTTCCTTCCTGATAGATATTGAAGCCATTGACACGGCAGAGATTAAGCACATCGGCAGTTGCTTCATCGGTGTATGTCACCCAATAACGAGGCGAGTCATCGCTGATATATATCTTAGTTGAAGAAAGCGAGCCTTCGACGACAGAAGCGCGTTTGAGTTGTAAGGTGTTGGCTGATACGTCGATATTTACCACCGGATAGTTTTTTCCGCCGTAGTTGCCTTTGGCATTTATTTCCACTGACGCACCGTCAACGGAGATATATGAGTTGTTATTTGACAACAGTATTGCAGATTTAAACTTGTCGGAATAACCTTTGAATGTAGCCTCGAATATCAATGCTCCGCTGAATGACAGATGGTCGGCACTTGCTATATATGTGTCGGTTGCCTGAATATACAAATAATACATCTGCGAGCCGTCAGAAGTCAGTTCTATTCCGTTTGTACCGGAAATAAGCGCTCTGGACGTGTTGTCATTGGTTGTGGCTTTGATATCAAGCGAGCGGTATAGCATCACCCGTAGGGGCTTGTTTACACCATCCAATATGCGCAAGTCGTTAATCCACTGTTTGTTTTCCAAAGTAAATATTGAGCCGCTCGAACCTGTCGTTTCAGCATTGACGGTAAGCGTATGGCTGTCGGCATCGTAAGAATAAACGCCGTCACCGAGGATGTCGGGTGCGTTCTGTGATGTTACTTGTTTTCCGCATACATAGAGATTATACTCCGTATAGTCAGGTTTGACACGGAAATAAGCGGTCAGTGTTTCGTCTTTGCTTACTGTCCATGACCGGTTGGCTCCGTAATAATGAGTTCCGTCTTCTGTCTGCCAATAAAGGAATTCGCAGCCCTCTTGCGGAGTGGCTTTGATATTAACGGATGAGCCTGTTTTCAGGTTCTTTCCGCCTCCGTCCACCGAACCGAGCGACGGGTCAGCCGAACGTAGCGTAACGCTATATGTACTATTTCCGAAGATGGCAACGTATGTTTGGTTGCTATTGACGGTAACGGTGCGCTCTGCCTCTGCCTCGGCATCGTCGGCCCACATAAGGAATACATATCCGTTGTTGGCAGTAGCCTTGAGTTTTATTTCTGTGCCTTCCATATAATAACCGCCACCGCTGACAGTACCTGCCGCAGGATCGTTGGTCAGAGTGTTGATGGTATATGAAGGTATCTGTTTGAAGATGGCGCAGAACGACATATCATCGTCAAGGGTAGGAGTGATAGGGTTAAACGTGGATTTTGTTGACCAATGAGAGAATCTCGTCATCTGATTGCCGGGCACTGCTTCAATGCTTACTTGCGTGCCTTTGGCAAACTCATAGTCACCGCTTAATATTTGTTCTCCATTGAGCAGCAAATAACCATTACCGTTTGTGGAAAGACTGAGTGTAACTTTGTTTTTTTCCTCACCGGTAATGCGATATGCAGCCCGCACTTTCATACCATAGTAAAGAGGTGCGGGAGAAAGATTGACTGTTCCGCGTGTTACCTTACCAATCGGGGTGTTCTCCATATCATTCAGGTCAGTGTTAGGATTGCCGCAACGGTAACCTATTGCGCGGCACTCCTCGCCTTCGGGTATCTTTCCGGCAAAGAAAAGGCAATATGCTGCCACATTGCCGCTTACATTACCGCCTATTATATCCTCTTGGGATGTGGCTGTCCAATAAGCACTCGCGTATTGCCATTTCATCTCATAACGATAACGCGCACCGCCAACGGAGAGAATAACGGCTCCGGCTTCGTGCAAAGCCTTTATCTCGGAATAACTCATGGAGATATAGTCTTCAGTAGTATAGGCATAGCCCAACTGTTTTGCCAATGCGGGATTGTTGAAATAATAGTCCCAGTCGAACAAGTCGGTGGCAGACCAGTTGTCGGGCAGCAGAACGAGTCCCACTTCCTGCGAACCCTTTTGGCGCACGAAGAAACGCAGTTTTTGTGCGTTGGGACGCTGAGCAAGAATATAAAACCATTCGGCACTTGTAAGGCTCGACCACAGATGCTCTTGATTGCCTCCGTTCTCTATCTTGTTATACCATGCCCAATCGTAATTGTTTTGGTCTATAAGATTACCGGATACAGGACCGTATGAACCGGCGGGGAGAGACGATATGCCGTCTTTATCGACAATGTCGTATGGATACTTGCCTCGGCTATTAGCCACATAACCGCTTGTTCCCCAACCGAAGCGGTCTAACCATTTGTCGGTTTTATAACGCAAACCGGTTGTGTTTTGTATTTCGCGTTTCTCGTCAAACTCGGCAAAACGCCATACACCTGTTGAGGGCTGATAAATCAAATCGCCCGAAGCAAGATATACTCTGTCACCTGCACTGTTGATAGTGAATTTTCCGGGTTGCGCACCTTCCGGCACCGCCGCCCACGCAACCATAGTCATCACCATGGCTGCCATAAAGAGATAAAATCGTTTCATAATTGTATGTTTTTAATTATATTTTCAATTTTCACCTTTCAATTTTTTGTGCCCCGTAGCCTTGCATTGCGCCGAAGAGGTCGAGGGCTTTGCGCCACGGGTAACGGTTTGCCCACATTGAGGCTTTCGAATTCATCGTGCCCTGCATCGGCATGCCGAGTGCCGAACGGAACTGATTGGCACCTGAGTTGCCATCAAATGTGGATGTCTCACCGTAACTGAGGTTGATCCAGCCTTTCAAATAAGCCTCGTCAATGGCATTGCCGAGTGCCTTCGGGTCTGTCAGCGTCACATTGTCATCTTCCTTGGCGAGTTGCTCAACATCCTCAAATTCGTCAGCCCAGATACGCTGAAACTTACCGCCGCCCGGAATCATCAGGTCTGCCTGCTTGTTCAAAAAGAAGCGGTTATGCTCGGCTGTCGTCACTTTTTTCTTCTCGCGGTCCGACGGCGAGTCGATACGGCAGCGGTCGAGTGCGGCATAGCAGCAGCAACCCATGATGTTATGGTGCAGGTCAACATCTATCTTGTTCATATAGCGGAAGCCGTAACCCATATCCTCGAAGGTGCGGGTGCGCGTCCAAGCGAAAAGTACGGTGTTGTAGCAGAATTCCACATGTGCGTTCTGTGTGGCACTCGTTCCCCAAATCTCCACGCCCGACATGCGCGAGTTGACGATGATATTGTTCGTTATCAGCACTTTCGCCCCTTCGCTTATCGGACCCATGATAGCCTGTGTGCGCGAGTTGAGGAAGGCGCAGTTGCGGATGACGAGCGGACATGCCACTTTGACATAGAGCGTGTAGTAGTCGTTGTTGTGTATCTCAGACATCGAAAACTCATCATCGCCACCGATGCCGCCTGTACTTGGCAGTTCCTGCATCATAGGCGATGCCACGCCTTCGGGTTTGCCCTCACCTTTGGGGTTGTAGGCATTGGTGTAGCCGCGGTCGAAGATAAGTCCGTCAATTTCCATCTTCGTGTCCGACTTTTGCGGTATCTCGATATGCATTGTGCCGAGTGTGCCGCTCAGTGTAGTGCCGTTCGACTCCGCTGACGGCTGCACGAGAGTGAGGTGTTTGAGTACATCTCTTTCGGAGAAGTCCGACGAGTAACCGCCCTGAATGGTAACGGGCTTGGTTATTTTTATCGTACCGCAGTCGTGCAGACCGAAGTAGTTGCCTTCCGCCACAAGAATAAGCGTCCCGGGTTCTGCTATATCAATGGCTTTCTGCAAATTTTTTAGCGGTGCCTCTCGCGAGCCATCGTTCTTATTCTTGCCGGTTGACTTGCTGACATACAGCGTGGAAGCCGATGCGCTCACTGCGCATACAAGCATAAGGATAAAAGATAAACGTTTCATGATTGTAGAGTTATTTAGGAGTTATATAAATTGGGTTAATTCGCTAAATTCGTGAACAGAAATTCACACCGCAAAATTACCGCCATTCGCGCATATAGAAAACTACCCAAAACTCGCATTTTTACGCAAAATAACATCAAATTAAGATGCGGGCGGGGACGACTGCGTTCCAAAGAAAAATGCGGAATATTTGCATATTTGGAAAATAATGCGTAATTTTGCAAGCGAAATTTCATAACTATGGAACAAGAATTTGCATTACAACAAGCACGTTTGAATCTTTTCGGCGTTATCGAGAGAATGAAAAGCGTGGATGAACTTTACGAATTGCAATTGGTTATATCCAACTACTATGCCCAAAAAGCAACAGATGCAATGGATAAGTTGTGGGAGACAGGAGAATGGAGTGCAGAGAAAAACGAAGCTCTCCTAAATGCACATTTACGCACCCCGTATCGTTACGCAAAGCATGGATAGAATAGTGCTTGATACAAACTGCCTTATCGCCTCACTCTCGTCTAAAAGTGAGAACTTTAAGGTGTGGGAATCTTTATCGTATCCAATGACCACCATTTTGATATCTTGAAAGCCATCGAGTTCCCCAAAATACAAGTTCTGAAACTGATAGAGTTTTTACAAACATTGCAATAGGGATTATAACATTTCGTTTATGCTCCATTGGTAATAGGAAGTGCAGAATTAGATATTTATGATGACAGTACAACGATTTTATAACTCGCTGATAATCACCCCCCCCAG
>JAFSTG010000120.1 GCA_017450605.1 Paludibacteraceae bacterium
ATTTTTTCCTTGAACACTTGTTTTATCTCTTCTATGTCGCGGAGTGTAAGTGGCGAATCGCTAAATTGTCCGTCTGCCATTTGCGCACTTACCATCTGTTCTACCATTTCGTTTATCGAATCGGGAGTGTACTGCTGCAAACTACGCGATCGGGCTTCTACGGCGTCAGCCATCATCAGGATACAAGTTTCTTTTGTTGACGGACGCGGTCCGGGATAGGTAAACAGTTTGTCATCAGGAGTCTTACCAGGATTATCGTTAAGCCAGCTATTATAAAAGTATCTCACTTTGCTTGTTCCATGATGAGTGAGAATGAAACTAATGATGATATTGGGCAGATTATGTTTTTTTGCAATCTGTACTCCATCTGCCACGTGCGCTATCACAGCCTGAGCCGCCTGCTCGTAGGACATTTCATTAAGAGGATTATACCCATCGCCTTGATTCTCGGTAAAATTCTGAGGAACCGATAGTTTACCTATGTCATGATATAAAGCACCTGTGCGTACCAACAAGGCATCAGCTCCTATCTTCTTTGCGGCCTCGGTTGCCAGATTGCTCACCTGCAAGGAGTGCTGGAAAGTTCCCTGAGCACGCTCGGCAAACTCAAGCATCAAAGCCGAATTGACATTAGTAAGTTCTACCAGTGTAATAGAACTGACGAATCCGAACAAACGCTCTATTACATAAACCATTCCGTAAGCTCCTATCACGAGTACAGCGTTGATAAAGAAATAGAAATACATCCATGGGTCGATAAGATTATACGAGCCTGTTGTAGCAAGAACTAAAGCCGTATATACAACCGAGTAGGCAACAAAGATAATGAGTGCTGTCTGTGCTAATTGCGAGCGCTGACTTATATCTTTCATACTCCCGATAGCCACCATTCCGGCCGCCATCTGCAGAATAATAAACTCGAACGGAGCAGCCACCACTATTGACATGAGCAACGTCGTAACTATATGCGTATATAATGCTGTCCGAGAGTCGTAGAATACGCGTACCAACACCGGCACCCACATAAAGGGAACAAGATAAATACTGAGCGACGAGAAACGTATCAAGCAACATGCTATTACAGCCACCAAACCTATCAGCAGGCAGAAGAACAACACATTTCGAACTGAATACATCTGCCTTCTGAACATTAGCAGATACAAGACCAACATCGCCAAGAAATACAGAAGGAGCACAACCTCGCCTATTACCGAATAGATATTGTGCTGTTGCGTTACGTTTTTTTCTTTGTATGCCTCGGCAAGCGAAGTAAGAATCTGGAACTTTATGGGGCTTACTATCTCGCCTCTATCAATTACTTTTTCACCTTTCTGCACCATCCCTTCGGTTAGAGAGACAGACGAGAGCAACGATTGATACATCTGTTCGGAGAGAGTGGTGTCGTACTCCAAATTCGGCACAAGGTATTTATTAAGATTCATTTCACGCAAATCGTTCACTTCGAAGCGCGAAGCCAATTCAAGAAGTTCCGAGTATGCCGAGCGTGGCGTATATAACGATTTTATAGTCCGCAGGTCAGCCACTTGCCGACGGTTAACGACCGACACATTCTCGTAACCTTGTTCCATTATGCGGTCGATTTCAGCAGCCGTTACCAGACCGCTACTATATATCTCACGCATCTTACCTTCCAACTTACCCCGCAACTGACGACTCAGATTACCGAAATGCTCGGTGTTGGTCAGTGTTCTAAGCTGAAGTGTTCCTACCGAATCGTTCATCCGGTAATAAGGGGTATAATCACGGAGTGCTATCTCACGTTCTGCCGACAACTGCTCGGGTGTTTTATAAATAGGAAAATCGAACTCGGCAGTTATAAGTTCGTAGCCCCATGGTTTACCCACCTCAAAGTGATACTGGAAACTGCTCGTTTGCGATGGGAAAGACTCAAGAATAACCACAAGCAGGCATAAGAATATACCGGCTATGAGTAAATGCTTTAATATTGATGATTTATTCATATACACTTGTTTTAAGGCATTCTACAATTATCTGTGTTGCGAAAAGAAAGTTTTCATCAGTTCACGGCATTTGTCTTCCAGCACCCCTTCCACCACTTCACATTTAGGGTGCAGAGCACGTGGAGCATAACTCTTATAACCACGTTTCTCATCGCTCGCGCCATATACTAACCGCCTTATCTGCGACCAACCTATCGCGCCTGCACACATCACACACGGTTCTACCGTTACATACATACAGCAGTCAACCAAATACTTAGCGCCAAGAGTCTCAGCCGCAGCAGTTATTGCCTGTATTTCGGCATGTGCCGTTACGTCTTGCAATGTCTCGGTAAGGTTATGTCCACGTCCAACCACGCGGTTGTTGCACACCACCACACAGCCTACAGGCACTTCGCCCTCGGCTGCCGCCAACTCAGCCTCATGCAAGGCAAGAAGCATATATTGTTCGTCGGATGATAACTGGGTCAACATAACACAAAAAATGAGCCACAAAGATACAATAATTATTTCATAATGCAAAACACTTAACTGCATGTGCAAAATATGCAAATTGAATATAGCAAAAATATTATTCAAAATTTTTGGCAGTTAAAAATATATTATTTAACTTTGCCGCATATCAATTTTTTACCATGACAAACCACCTCATCATAATGGCCGGCGGCATAGGAAGTCGCTTTTGGCCATACTCACGGAATAACCGTCCGAAACAATTTCTCGACTTCTTCGGAACAGGGCGCTCTCTGCTGCAAATGACGATAGATAGGTTTCTGCCTTTCATTCCGATGGAGAACATTCTCGTAGTAACCAACGAGGCATATCGTGGTCTTGTACTTGAGCAAGTTCCTCAGTTAAGCTCATCGCAGATACTATGCGAACCCTGCCGCCGCAACACCGCTCCGTGTATAGCATACGCCACCGCCCGAATAGCCGCCGATTTGGCAAAAACGAACCGTTATGCAGACGATGCCACTATTGTTGTTGCTGCAGCCGATCATCTTATTACCGACCTAACAGCATTTGTGAAAACCCTGACAGCCGGACTAAATTACGCTGCTTCGCATAGCGACATTCTGACATTAGGCATGAAACCTACCCGTCCGGAGACAGGGTATGGATATATTCAACTACGCTCGCAACAACTACCACTTGGCATTAACGGCGAAGGTATCTACCCAGTAGTACAATTCCGCGAAAAACCCGACCTTACCACCGCCCGACAATACATAGCGAGCGGCGATTACCTATGGAACTCGGGAATGTTTATTTTCAGTCTGCCCACAATAATAAACGCTTTCAAGCAATATTTGCCTGACGTATGGCAGCAGTTTGAGGAAGGTAAAGACTATATCGGTACAGCCGACGAGCAGCGCTATATCAACGAACACTTCCCTCTATGCAGCAATATATCTATCGACTATGGTATAATGGAGAAGGCACGTAATGTGATGGTTATGCCGGCTGATTTCGGTTGGTCGGACGTAGGCACCTGGGGGTCGCTCTATGACCTTTCAGAAAAAGACACACAAGGGAACGTTACCATCCATGCACAAGCAGCCTACTACAACTCGCATAATAATATAGTTACGCTTGAGAATGGCAAACTCGCTGTGGTAGAGGGGTTAGACGACTATATAATAGTGGAGAACGAAGGAGTTCTGCTAATCTGCCGCAAGTCGTCAGAACAGCAAATTCGCGATTTCGTTGGTGCTGCGAAAGAAGAGTTTAGATGATGATTGAAAGTTTCAAATTTCAGATTTTAGATTCAACAAAATAAATCATATTTAACAATGGGATATTTAAATTTCGACAAGACACTGCTTATCAACCTTGAGCGTTCGCTTTCAAAGGAGATGATACGCACCAATCGCGCCGGTGTTTACAACAGTTCAACGTTAGTTGACTGCAACACGCGCAAGTATCACGGGCAGTTGGTTCTCCCCTTGCCCGAACTCGGAGGCGACAACTTCGTGCTGCTTTCGTCGCTCGACGAAACGGTGATACAACACGGAGCAGAGTTTAATCTCGGTATTCATAAATACGGAGAAAACAACTTCTCGCCAAACGGACATAAGTATATTCGCGAATTCGACTGCGAAGTGGTTGCCCGTACCACCTATCGTGTGGGCGGTGTAGTACTCGCCAAAGAGCGCCTGCTCGTTTCATTCGAGCCACGTATTCTTATTCGCTACACTCTGATTGAGGCTCACTCGCCTACCACTCTTCGTTTCCGCCCCTTCCTTGCATTCCGCTCGGTTAACTCGTTAACACATGAAAATCCGAATGCCAACAGCAACATGGACGAAGTTCAAAACGGGCGTGTAAATCGTATGTATAGCGAGTTCCCGCAACTATTCATGCAGTTCTCCAAACAATGCACTTACACACACGAGCCACACTGGTATAAGGATATCGAGTATCAGAAAGAACAAGAGCGTGGCTACGATTATAAAGAAGACCTGCTCGTTCCCGGCTGGTTCGAACTGCCTATGAAGAAAGGCGAGTCGATAATCTTCTCGGCAGGCATAAGCGAGGTTAATCCTCGCACACTGAAAGCCACATGGGAGAAAGAGATAAAACGGCGTATTGTCCGCGACAATATGTTTGCATGTCTCAAGAACGCAGCATCACAATTTTACAAACGTGAAGGCGACAAATGTCACTTGCTTGCAGGTTATCCTTGGTTTAAAGCAACGGCAAGAGAGCAATTCATGTCGCTTCCTGCGTGCACACTGTTTATCGACCGCCCTGAATACTGGGAGGCTATAATGGACAAAACGGCCGTCGATGAGGTGCGCTCATTCCTCACCTCTCCCGAGCAGAGCCAAAAAATAGCCCTCAAAGGGATGGACGAGCCTGATGCACTGCTTTGGTTCATCCATGCCGTTCAGCAATATGCCGACTATGCCGGACTCGATAGTGCTGCAGAGAAATATGGTCAGCTTTGTGCTGAAATAGTCGAGTTTATTCGCAAGCAACACCATCCTCGTTTGTCGCTTCATTCTAACGGCTTGTTGTGGATTGATGGTACACGTCAACCATCAACATGGATGAATGCTATGGAAGACGGCCGACCCATAACCCCAAGAACTGGTTATGTGGTAGAGATAAATGCGTTGTGGTACAACGACCTATGTTTTGTTTCTGAGTTGCTGCGCGCAATGAATCTTATTCATCGCGCCGACCTGATGTCGTATCAGTCGGAACTATGCAAGTCATCGTTCAAAGAAACATTCTGGAATGGCTTTTACTTAGACGACTTTGTAGTTGACACATACCATAATAAAGAGGTCCGCCCCAATCAGATTTGTGCTGCCGGTCTGCCGTATTCTCCGCTTGACCGCAAACAGCAGAAAGCAGTGGTTGACATCTGCACCAAAGAGTTGCTTACGCCGCGCGGACTGAGAACTATTTCGCCAAAGAGCGGTGATTACCGACCTGTATATGTTGGCGGTGAGAAAGAACGCGACCATAACTTCCATAACGGACCCGTTTGGCCATGGACAATAATGATGTATGCTGAGGCTTATATCCGCGTATATAAACAAAGCGGTATAGGCTTTATGGAAAGAATGCTGGTAGGCTACGAAGTGGAAATGTCGGAACTCACCATTGGCACTCTCAACGAGATATACGATGGCAATCCACCTTACAAAGGACACGGAGGTATGAGTTACGCTCCGTCGGTTGCTGCAGTAATTTCGGCAATGAAAACGGTGAACGACAAAAAGAAAGCACAAGAAAACTAACGATAAAAACAAAGAAACAATATACCGCTATGAAAGCACTAATGTTCGGGTGGGAATTCCCGCCTCATATCTTAGGAGGATTAGGCACAGCATCGTACGGTCTGACCCGAGGCATGGCACAGCAAGACGACATGCATATCACTTTCGTCATCCCCAAACCATGGGGCGACGAAGACCAGTCGTTTCTGCGAATAATAGGTGCCAATTCTGTTCCTATCGTCTGGAAAGATGCTCCATACGACTATGTTCGTAGCCGCATGGAAGGAAAAATGTCGCCTGAAGAGTTTTACCATCTTCGCAACGGGATACGCTACGACTTCACACGTATCGGCACCGACGATTTAGGTTGCGTAGGTTTCTCAGGACGCTATCCCGATAACCTCATCGAAGAAATAGGTAACTATGAAGCAGTGGCTTCGGTCTTAGCACATAGTCTCGATTTCGATATTATTCACTCGCACGACTGGCTGACCTACCCAGCAGGCGTGTTTGCCAAACATATCTCGGGCAAACCACTTGTTATACATGTTCATGCCACCGACTTCGACCGTTCTCGCGGCAATGTTAACCCAACGGTATTCTCCATCGAGAAGCGTGGTATGGAAGAAGCCGACCATATAATGTGCGTAAGTAATCTCACACGCCAAACAGTAATCGACAAGTACGGCATCAATCCCGCCAAGGTTTCTACCGTACATAATGCAGTTGAACCCCTTCCCAATCCTGAGGAGTTTGTCAAGCACCAGCGCAAAGATAAGGTTGTTACCTTCCTCGGGCGCATAACGATGCAGAAAGGTCCGGAATTCTTCGTTGAGGCTGCTGCCCGTGTTCTTCAAAAGACGAGCGGTGTTCGCTTTGTTATGGCAGGCTCGGGAGATATGATGAATAAGATGATAGACCTTGTAGCCAAAAGAGGTATAGCCGACAAGTTCCATTTCCCAGGATTTATGCGAGGCAAGCAAGTGCAAGAGATGTTGGCAGAATCTGACGTCTATATAATGCCTTCGGTGAGTGAGCCCTTCGGTATTTCACCACTCGAAGCCATGCAAGTGGGCACACCTTCGATTATCTCGCACCAGTCGGGCTGCGCCGAAATTCTCACTCACGCCATAAAAACCGACTACTGGGATATCGATGCTATGGCAGACGCCATCTATGCCATAGTCAAATATCCTGCCATGTACAAGTCGCTCAGCGAATTAGGAAGAGAAGAAGTGAATAACATACGCTGGTACGATGCCGGACTGAAAGTACGTGCCATCTACGACAAAGTTCTTAACAGATAATAAATTCTTACATATATGAAAAATATAGTTTTTTGCTTTCAAATGCATGCGCCTTATCGCCTGAAACGCTACCGTTTCTTCGATATCGGCCAAGACCATTACTATTACGATGATATGCTCACCGAAGAGAATATCGAGCACCTCGTAAGCGAAAGTTATCTACCTCTTTGCCAAAATATCAAAGAGATGATACAGTTCTCACACGGCAAGTTCCACTGCGCCCTGTCTGTTTCGGGTTTACTGCTCGACATGTTCCAGCAATATGCCCCCGAGATGGTAGATATCCTCAAAGACCTGTCGCAGACCGGCTGCGTTGAGTTTGTTTCTACACCCTACGCCTACTCGTTGGCAGCAGAGTATAACAAACTCGATTTTGAAGAGCAGCTACACCGTCATGCCGCCCAAATAGAAGAACTATTCGGACAGAAGCCCACCACGGTATGGAATACCGAGCTGCTTTATTCCGACGAGATAGCAGTAACTTTGGCAGAGTTGGGCTACAAAGTGGTGATGACCGAAGGAGCCAAACACGTGCTCTCTTGGAAATCGCCTAACTACGTCTATTCAGCCGCCACTGCACCGAAGGTAAAACTGCTGCTACGCAATACTCCTCTTTCCGACGAGTTGGCATTCCATTTCTCCGACCCCGCATGGAAGAACTTCCCGCTTGATGCCGAACAATATGCTCAGCGACTGAGCGAACTGCCCGCCGAAGAGCAAGTGATAAACATCTGGTTAGGAGCCGAAACCTTTGGTATCCGTCAGCGTCAGGAAACGGGTATCTTTGCTTTCCTCAAAGCGCTTCCTTTCTATGCCTTAGAGCGTGAGATAGGCTTCCTTACCCCCGCTGAAGCCGCCAAGAAACAATCATCGGCAGGAGCACTGAGTATTCCCTATCCTATCACATGGACGGGCGAGGCAAAAGACTTGGCAGCCTACAACGGCAACGACCTACAGCAAGAAGCGCTCAACAAACTATACGCCGTGGCTGAACGTGTACGATTGTGCCAAGACAAACGCTTGAAGAACGACTGGCTGATACTGCAAGACGTAAGCCACCTGCGCTATATGAGCCATACCGACCCATACGGCACCTACTACGAATCGGCATACGATGCATTTATCAACTACATGAATGTACTGAGCGACTTCCTGCAACTTGTTGACGAACAATATCCGACTACTATCGAGAACGAAGAGTTGAACGAACTGCTCACCACCATCAACAACCAAGAGAAGGAAATAGCACACCTCGAAAACGAAATCAAAGCCCTTCGCAAACGCAAAGCCGCTGCAAAAAGTGAATAGCGAAGATTACGATTACGGTTAGATATTCAAAGTCTTTTGGCTTTTTTAAAACCCCCTCCTCTATCCGCCAACCTGCGTAAGAGTGAGGGGGTATTTTGTGCGGGTGGTGTTTGGGGCATTACGGAAGGCTTAGCGTTTGGATTGGTGAAGAAGTAAGCTCTCCTGACAGCAGTAGTATCGGTTTACAATATATGTAAACCGATACTACCCATTCTCGCGGCAAGCCTCGTTGTACTCCTCAACGATTATTTTCTTACATGTATCTTCCTTGATGAGCACCGACGTGATACCTGCTATTTTTTGACGAGTGAGACTTTGATTACTTGTCCGTCAACTTCTATTTCGCTGTCAGAGATGAGGTTGTCGGTTAGTTGCACCTCGGTGGCAAGTACCTGTGAGGCTATATAGTCGTTGAAGTTTTCGACTGCCGAGTTGATATAGTCGTTGCGTTGCAAGCATACTACTACTCGGTCGGTTATCTCGAGTCCACTGCTTTTCCTTAAGTTCTGCAGACGGTTGATAATCTCGCGTGCCTTACCTTCCTGCTCAAGTTCTTCCGTCAGTTCGATATCGAGTGCCACAGTAATCGAGCCATTGCTCTCGACGAGCCATCCGGGCATATCTTCGGTTATTATCTCGACATCCTCAGCCACAAGCGTTACAACAGGTTCTTGAAGTGTAAACGAGCCTTGCTGCTCGAACTGCGCTATCTCTGCCTGCGATAGCCCGGCTATAGCAGCTGCCACAGTTTTCATTTGCGCCCCCACTTTCTTCCCCAAAATGCGGAAGTTGGGCTTTATCTTCTTTACCAGTTGCACTGCCGCGTCGGACGAATCGACGATTAGCAGTTCTTTGACATTCACCTCGCTTCGTATCAGTTCTTGCACATACATCAGTTGTTGGCGCATCTTCTCGTCGGCGGCAGGCACCACTGCTTTCTGCAGCGGCTGACGCACACGACGGTTAGCACGCTTACGCAAAGCAAGAATGATAGAGGTAGCCTGTGTTGCGAGTGCCATCGACTCTTCTAGGAACGAGTCAACCTGAGACTCGTCGTACTGGGGCCAAGAGGAGAGGTGAACCGACTTACCCGTAAGATCACGCACAAGACGGTCGGCATAGAACGGTGCTATAGGCGCCATGAGGTGAGCCACTTTAACCAAGCAAGTGTAGAGGGTGTAGTAAGCCGACTTCTTATCGTCGTTCATCTCGCCACCCCAGAAACGTTTGCGGTTAAGACGCACATACCAGTTACTCAGGTCATCTTGTACAAAATCGGAAACGGCACGACCGGCACGTGTGGGCTCGTAGGTCTCGTAGTATCCGGTAACCCGCTTGATGAGCGTATTGAGTTTCGAGAGTACCCAACGGTCGATTTCCGTCAGTTTGCCCGTGCCAAGCGATGGTTCCCAATTATCGACATTAGCATAGAGAGCGAAGAACGAGTAGGTGTTATAGAGAGTGGCAAAGAACTTACGGCGAATCTCGTCAACTCCCTCAGGGTCGAAACGCAGGTTATCCCATGGCGATGAGTTGGTGAGCATATACCAACGCACAGCATCAGCCCCATAGGTATCCATAGTAGCAATAGGGTCAACGGTATTACCAAGACGCTTCGACATCTTATTGCCGTTCTTGTCGAGTACTAATCCGTTGCTTATCACATTACGGAAAGCCACCGTATCGTCAATCATAGTGTGTATGGCATGAAGCGTAAAGAACCAACCGCGAGTTTGGTCAACACCCTCAGAGATGAAGTCAGCAGTAACCGGAGCCTCGGCGTTCTCGAACGGATAATGCTGTTGCGCGTAAGGCATAGCTCCCGAGTCGAACCATACGTCGATAAGGTCCTTCTCGCGAAACATGGGCTTGCCGCTTGCCGAAACCAATACTATATCATCAACAAACGGACGATGCAAGTCGATGTTGCGAGGCGAATAATTATCTGCAGAGTAGTCGCCCACCCGGAAGTTTGCCCAAGGATTTGCTTTCATCACACCCGCTGCCACCGCTTTCTCTATCTGGGCAAAGAGTTCGGCAATCGAGCCGATACAAATTTCTTCTTTCCCGTCTTCGGTACGCCAAATAGGTAGCGGAGTACCCCAATAGCGCGAGCGCGACAAGTTCCAATCGTTGAGGTTCTCGAGCCACTTGCCAAATCGCCCTGTGCCCGTCGATTCGGGTTGCCAATGGATAGTATTGTTGAGTGCTATCATACGCTCGCGAGCCGCAGTAGAACGTATAAACCACGAGTCGAGCGGATAATAAACCACAGGAGTGTCGGTACGCCAGCAGTGAGGATAGCTATGCACATGTTTCTCTATTTTAAACACCAGACCTTGAGTCTTCATGAAGATACAAAGCCGCACATCAAGGTTCTCCGACTTAAGCGCTAATTCCTCGTTATATCTGCCATCTGTCCAAAAATGTTGCTTATCGTAGGCATTCTTAACGAACTCGCCTGCCCAGCGGTTGTATTCATCGTTATTGACGCAGAGACTGACAAATGTATCGTCCAAATCCTCCGTTTTGAAATATTTGCCGGTCAGGTCCACCATTGGTCGGAGTTCCTTGTTTTTTGTCAGCATCATAAGTCCGGGAACTCCGGCTTGTTCTGCCACACGCTTGTCGTCGGCACCGAAGGTCGGTGCTATATGAACTATACCCGTACCATCTTCCGTTGTTACATAGTCGCCTGCAATAACACGGAAAGCACCTGTTGAACGGTCGGTAATAACATCCTGCTCCTTGATGTAATCCATCGGCTTAACCCACGGGAACAACTGCTCATAGTGCATACCCACGAGTGCATCGCCGCTGATTCGGGCAAGCAGACGAGGCTGCTCGCCCAATTCTTTACTATAAGCAGCCAAACGCGCTTTTGCCAATATATAAACGGCTTGTTCCTTAGTGTAAGGATTCTCGCCTTCCACTGCCACATATTCAATCTTAGGACCGACGCAGAGGGCGGTGTTGGAGGGCAGAGTCCAAGGCGTGGTTGTCCAAGCGAGGATATACACGGGTTTACCTTCTGTATCTCCAATAAGTGCCTCAACGTGGTCGGTGTCGGTTATTCTGAACTGCGCGGTGCAAGTGGTATCCTTCACGTCGCGGTAGCAGCCGGGTTGATTGAGTTCGTGCGACGACAACCCTGTTCCTGCCATAGGCGAATAGGGCTGAATGGTGTAACCTTTATAGAGATAACCTTTCTTATACAACTCGGCAAGCAGATACCAGAGAGTCTCGATATACTTATTGTCGTAGGTTATATACGGATGCTCCATATCAACCCAATAACCCATCTGCAGAGTCAGTTTTTCCCATTCAGAGGTGTATTTCATCACTTCCTTGCGGCAAGCCTCGTTGTACTCCTCAACGCTTATTTTCTTTCCTATATCTTCCTTGGTGATACCCAGTTTTTTCTCGACACCAAGTTCAACGGGCAGACCGTGAGTATCCCAACCGGCTTTTCTATCGACACGATATCCCTGCATAGTCTTATAGCGGCAGAAAGCATCTTTTATCGTACGCGATATCACGTGGTGAATACCCGGCATACCATTAGCCGATGGGGGACCGTCGAAGAACACAAACTGAGGATGCCCCTCTTGGGCTTTCGCCGATTGCTCGAAGAGATGTTCTTGCTCCCACTCGGTGAGAACCTGTTTGTCGATTTGCGAAAGATTGAAGTTGCTATATTCGTTGAAGGATTTCATGTTTTATGTAAATGTTAGTCAGTTTAAGTTGGGTATGCCGTTTTTCAAACGGCGTTTGTAATGTTATTTTTTCTTTTCGGCATTCTTTTTTGCTCTCACATTAATTATTATCAGTAGCACGAGCATCGTTATAAAGATAATGGAGAACAGTGGTCGGAGTTCGGGTGTCAGTCCACCTTTGCGGGCATCTGCATAGATATATGTTGATAATGTATCTATTCCGCCACTTCCCTTGGTGAAGAATGTAACTCCGAAATCGTCGATACTGAGTGTAATAGAGAGAATAAATCCGCTGAGCATACCTGGCCATAGTTCGGGCATCATCACTTTTCTGAGAGCCACAAACGGTGTTGCTCCAAGGTCGAGTGCAGCCTCATATATATTCGGATTCATACGGCTAAGACGGGGCATAACCGACAGCACTACGTAAGGTGTACAGAATACCACATGCGCTATTATCACCGTTACCAAACCACGACTTATACCCAGAAAGACGAATAGCAAGAAGAGCGATATACCCGTTATGATATCCGGATTTATCATAGGAATGGAGTTAAGAAAACGTATCGCATTCCGGCTCCTTTGGCGCATATTGTAAATACCTATTGCTGCCAACGTACCGAGAATAGTGGCACATATTGCAGAAACGAGCGCAATAATCACAGTGTAGAACACCGAATGGTAGAGGTTTGGGTCAACATACACCTGCGCTACACGGTCGTAGCCGGTGAACAGATTCTCGTACAAGCCGAAAGTGAAACCCGTCCAGTTGCCGAGCACCTTACTCTTGGTGAACGAGAATACGATAATCAGCACAATAGGAGCATAGAGTACCACGAGCAACAACCACAGATAGGCATTGGCAAAGAAGCGGCGCACTTTCAAGTCGCGTTGACGGTTCTTAACTGCCAAGTCGGCAGAACTAATAATATTCGTTGTCTGTTTCATACCAAACCTCCTCTCTGTGTATCGGTGTCGTCTTTCTCTCCAAAGAAACTGGTAAGAGCAATGATAATAAGCATTATAAGCGACAGGGCTGCTCCGTAGTTCCACATCGTTAGACCACCTTCGCCAAACGAGCGCTGAATAAGCGAACCGAACAGCGTTATCTTATTATGGGTGAGCAACTCGGCTATTGCGAAAGTTGATACCGTAGGCATGAACACCATTATTATTCCGCTGTAGATACCGGGAGTTGACAATGGGAAAATAACTTTAAGAAATGTCTCCACACGGTTAGCCCCGAGGTCTTGCGCTGCTTCAATCAGCGAATGGTCCATTTTCTGCAAGTTATTATAGATGGGATAAATCATAAAAGGCAGAAAATCATACACCATACCAAAGAGCAATGCACCCTCTCCAAGTGGTAGGGAAAACATATTGAATAATTCCACTGTTGCTAATGTTCTGAGCAGAAAGTTAATCCACATCGGTAGGATAAACAGCATAGCCATTACCTGTGGTGTCCGGAACTCGGCTGTTGCCATTATATAAGCAGCCGGATAGCCCAAAAGCAGACAAATAATTGTCGTTATCAGCGCGATAGCCAACGAATAGATAAAGGTGTTCACCGCCTCTGAGGTGTTGAAGAACTTAACGAAGTTCTGTAAGGTGAAATGCCCCTCGCTATCCTGAAAAGCATAAACGATAATCAGTATGAGCGGTAGCACAACGAACAAGACCAAAAACAGCACGTATGGCCATGCCCATGAGCGACGACTACCAATCAGCGACAAGAATTTACTCATTTCGAATAGTATCTAAAAAGTGGAATATTCAAAAACGTCAAATAGTTTTTTTACAAGTAGTTCTCCCACTTGGTATTACGCATATCTCCCGATTTCAGGAACTCTTGGTGCATTGCCGTAGCAAGTGCCAAGTTATGAGGAGTATGTGCTTTTTTGCTAAGTGCAAGGTATTCGCGAAGCAACTCTTTGTACTCGGGAGCAACACAGTTCTCAATTATGCAGTGAGCACGCTGTATCGGACTCTTGCCTCTTAAATCGGCTATGCCATATTCCGAAATCAGCACTTTCACAGAGTGTTCAGAGTGATCGAGGTGTGATACCATCGGAACGAATGCCGAAATAGCTCCGCCTTTAGCTGTAGAAGGAGTGGTGAAGATTGAGATATAAGCGTTGCGGGTGAAGTCGCCCGAGCCACCTATACCGTTCATCATCTTGGTACCGCAAACATGAGTAGAGTTGATATTACCGTAGATATCAGCTTCGAGAGCAGTGTTGATAGTAATAAGTCCGAGACGACGAGCCACCTCAGGGTTATTGCTAATCTCCTGCGGACGAAGAACTATCTTATCGCGGAAGAAATCGATATGGTCGATTATATCCTGCAATTTATCGGCTCCTACTGTAAGCGAGCAACCGCTTGCGAAACTTACACGTCCCTCTTTCATCAGACCCACTACCGAGTCTTGAATAACTTCGGTGTACATAGTGAAAGGCGGGATATGCGGATTCTCGCCGAGCGCACCAAGAACGGCATTAGCAATATTGCCCACACCCGACTGAATAGGCAGGAACTCTTTTGGAATACGACCTGCATGCATCTCATCCTCAAGGAACTGTGCCACGTTAGCACCTATCTGCTCGGTTGTCTGGTCGAGCGGAGTGAATTTACCCACCTCATTGGGGCGGTTGGTCTTCACTATACCCACAATCTTAGCGGGGTCAACCTTAATACAATCAGAGCCAATTCTGTCGCTCACATGATAGATAGGAATCTCGCGACGATATGGAGGATCGGCAGGCTCGTAGAGGTCGTGCATACCACGCATAACAGCAGGCATAGCCTCGTTGAGTTCAACTATTATATGGTCAGCCAAACGACATATTGTAGGCATTATACCGACACCGGCGGTAGGCACTATCTCTCCATCTTCCGTTACCTGACAAGCCTCGATGATAGCAAACTTCGGTTTGGGTAGGAAACCATAACGCAACTCCTGAGCCAAATGGCTAAGGTGCATATCGAAATAATGAGCCTCTTGCGCATTCAACTCCTCGCGCAACGACTTGTTACTCTGATATGGAGTACGGAATTTAATAGCATGAGCACGTGCCAACATACCATCGCACGAGTCGCCGGTGGAAGCACCTGTGTAAATACCAATTTTAAACTCTTCACCGCGTGCATGAAACTCTTCTGCGCGCTGAGCGATAGCGGTTGGTACGTCTTTGGGAGCACCTGCAGGAGTAAAACCACCCATGCCCACAACATCGCCATTTTGAATAAACTGAGCAGCCTCTTGAGCCGAAATGTATTTAAGCATATCTGTATGTATATTTTTATAAGTTTTATTTTTTTAATTATCATCAGCACACCCGCAAAAGTTCACCTGCCCCAAACGAGCCGCAAAGTTAACCTATTTTTTTCTAACCACAAAATTACTACTGCATTTGCGCTATAAAAAACTAACGACATCTGGTATCCACTTAGCCAAATATTCCTGCTCAGGCTGTCCTGGTGTAGGTCGGAGTTGGGCCTTGCTGAGCACTCCGAGCGCATACAAATCCATAATAGTGGAATAACCCGAACGGGCAATAATGGTAGTGCAACCACGCAGATAACGAGCAAGCCTTTTGTCGTCGAGATGCGGAAGAATAGTAATATTGTTATGCGTTATCCGTATCGAAGGTGCCGACGGTTTACCACGCAACAACAGTACTTTAGTGCCACAATTGTTATACTCGGAACATATTTGCTGTTCAAACAGTGTCCGCTGCGGTTCCGGACCTGAGAGAATAGCCACCACCGGAAAATCGACCGACTTATCAGCCGCATCTGCCACCTCTGCCGTGCTGAAACGAGAAAGCGGACCTATAAACTTAGCATTTGCCGGCAATGCATAGCGCGATGTCAGTTCCCCTGATAATCGGACACCGGCTTCAAGCGGAAAGTCAGGAATCCAGCACTCGTCGAAGCGCTTGATGACACTGAGATGAAGTCGATGTACCACCCCTTCCAACCATTGCCAACCTTTAGGCATACGAACGAGTAACTGATGAGTGATATAGACACAGTGCGTCAGACAACTATGCAAACCAAAACGATTATCTGAAACTACAAGGTCGAAATGCTCCGCTTTCAAGAGATTCCGCAGAGTCAGATAATCTGCCACATACGAGCTGCAAAGTCGGGGCAGTGAACGCAGAATTGCCCATACCTGACTATTGCTTTTCGAATATGTTATATCAAACTCAGGGAGATACAACACCCTCAACTGTGGAAACACCGCATTCAGGTACTTTATCGACTCGCCATTGCCGGCAAGCACTACATCCTTCCCTTCTGCAAGGAACTGAGCGACAAGAGGCACACATCGGGTTGCATGACCTAACCCCCAATTTAAGGGGGCTACAAGTACCTTTTCTCTATTATCTGAATTACTGTTCGTAAGGCTTACTGTTGCAACATTGAATGAATAGCAGCTGCAGCTCGACGTCCGTCGGACATAGCCAGAATCACCGTTGCTCCACCACGCACTATATCACCTCCGGCATACAACACCGGTATCGACGACTGCAAACTATCGTTAACCTCGATTGTACCTTTCTGCGTTATATTCAAGCCCTCTACTGTTCGCGGGATAATAGGGTTCGGACTTACTCCTACAGCCACTATCACCATATCAACCTCGCGTGTTACCGTTTTGCCTTCGACCGGCACAGGCGAACGCCTACCGCTTGCATCAGGTTCGCCCAACTCCATCACCTGCAAGTTCATGCGGCACACACGACCTTTCTCGTCTGCCTCGTAAGAGATAGGATTATGCAGTGTAAGGAACTCTACACCCTCTTCTTTAGCATGGCGCACCTCTTCTTGACGCGCCGGCATCTCCTTTTCCGAGCGGCGATATACTATC
Organism: Paludibacteraceae bacterium; assembly: GCA_017450605.1. GTDB lineage: Bacteria > Bacteroidota > Bacteroidia > Bacteroidales > Paludibacteraceae > Colicola. The sequence goes on from JAFSTG010000120.1 coordinate 16,927, forward strand.
GTTGCCGTCTGAGCACCTAACCGTTTGGCGGTACGCACTGCATCCATCGCCGTATTGCCACCACCTATCACTGCTACATGCTTACCATGGAAAACAGGTGTGTCGGAACAACTATCGGCTGCTCCCATAAGATTAACACGGGTAAGATACTCATTACTCGACATCACACCCACTAGATTCTCTCCCGGAATATTCATAAACTTCGGCAATCCGGCTCCTGTTGCCACGAAGACTGCTGAGCAAGGCTTTCCATCCTTAGGATGAAGCAACTGTTCAACCGTAATAGTTTTACCCACCACCGTATCGGTATGAAACTCTACGCCCATGCTGCGTAGGTTGCGTATCTCGGCATCCACTATTTTATTGGGCAGTCGGTATTCCGGAATACCATACTTAAGCACACCACCTATCTCGTGGAGCGCTTCGTAAACAACAACCTCGTAGCCTAAGCGCGCCATATCGCCTGCGAAAGTAAGCCCTGCAGGTCCCGAACCTATCACGGCTATACGCTTACTGAGCGGCTCTACTGCCAGTTTCTCAACCGGTTCGCTGAGTGCACTGTCGGCAGCAAAACGCTCAAGATAGCCAATGGCAACAGGCTCGCTCTGCATACGATGATGAATACAATGTGCCTCACACTGTTTCTCCTGCGGACAGACTCTGCCACACACAGCCGGAAGCGTACTGCTCTGCTTAACGACTGCGGCGGCTGCCTTTGCCTCTCCGTTCTCTATCAGTTTAACGAAGTCAGGAATGCGGATGCCTACCGGACAACCCTCTACGCATGTGGGGTTGGCACAATCCAGGCAGCGTTGAGCCTCACGGCGGGCCATCTGCTCGGTGAGTCCGATATTTACCTCTTCGGTAAGCAGGTGTGAACGAAACTCAGCATCAAGTTCCGGCATCTTAACACGCGGGATAGCTACTCTCTCTTTAGGTTTCAACCGACGGCGTAACTGCTCGCGCCATGCGGCAGAACGTGTAGTCTCAGCAGCAGGATGTTCGATACTTGAACAAATAGGCTCAACCGGTTCTTTTTCTTCGGTAGGCAGTTTTGCGACAATTTGTTTGTCATCAGCAGTTTTATTTTGCCAATGCTCGTAACGCTCAATTTCCTCCTGGCGGTAACTGCCCAAACGAGTCATCATCTCGTCGAAATCAACCTTATGAGCATCAAATTCAGGTCCGTCAACACATACAAACTTCATCTTGCCGTCAACAGTAACACGGCATGCTCCGCACATACCAGTGCCATCAACCATTATAGTGTTGAGCGAAGCCTCAGTGGGAATATCGTATTTTTTTGTGAGTAACGCCACGAACTTCATCATTATGGCGGGACCTATAGTTATACAACGGTTAACCTGTTCACGCTCAATCACACTTTCCACACCGGCAGTTACCAATCCTTTGTTCCCATACGATCCGTCATCGGTCATAACTATAAGCTCATCGCATGCCTCACGGAGTTGCTGTTCGAGAATAATAAGTTGCTTAGTACGGGCTGCAAGCACCACCACCACTCTATTGCCTGCCAGCTTCAGTGCACGAGCAATAGGCAACATCGGCGCAGCACCTACGCCACCGCAAGCGCACACCACTGTGCCGAAATTTTCGATACGTGTAGCTCTGCCTAAAGGACCCACCACATCAGCCAGACACTCGCCTGCTTCCATTGCACACAGTTTAGCAGTGGACACGCCAACGCGCTGAACAACAATCGTTATAGTACCATTGTCGATATCAGCATCGGCTATCGTAAGCGGGATACGCTCGCCGTTCGCGGTAGTACGAATAATTACAAAATGACCTGCACGACGAGAACGTGCAATAAGTGGAGCCTCTACTACGAGTTCACATACGTTTTCAGAAAAAAATTGTTTGGATATTATCTTATACATATAATCTTATTTTATCAATTTTCAAGGTTTTACATTCCGTTTCAGAGCTTGGTCGATCATTTTCTTGAGCGATATGTTTTGTGTTTCCACATCGCGACGGATGATAGGTCGGAAGTCTTGTGCATACTTACATTTGGCAAGTTTCACATTCAGATCATCGAATGTTCCCGTTACATCAACACCTATATACAACGGTTTGAGCAATGATATATGATAATCGAACGACATATCGAGATTATGACGTCCGCCAACCGCTGCCATATATTTATCCATAGTAATGCAGAACGGGTAAATATCTATCTCTTTCTTAAATAATGTTGCCTGAGCAGAAATAGAGTCTATCTTATTTTCAGTCTTCCGATTGAAGAGCAGTATCTTTGAGATCTTTCCGAAGGTCTCCGAGTCGAGCAGTACCAAATCGGTACCGGTTATAGAGCATGCTCCACGAGTGGTAGAAGTCTTGAGCTGATAATGCCCGTTCATATATGTTTCGGCAGCAAGATGGAACTCACCCGCTCCACGGAAACTACGCAGCATAGGCATCATCGTATCAATCTGCGGAATCATATTTACAAGTTCCTGCATATCGATATCTATCATGTGATAGTCGAGTCCGGCATATATATGGTTGCTTCTCGGAGTTTTATAGATAGCAGTAAGTTGCAATTTGGCAGCATTACAGATAAAACCCATCTCTTCGAGAACAAGCACACCGTCTTTTATGTACAGCTGTCCTCCCAACTCGCGCGCTAACTGGTCGAAGACAATGGCCTCGGTGATGTCGGTGTGCAGTGTAAGGTCAACATTCTTCGGAACGAGATAGGCTTTCCTCTCGCCACTACTTGCCTGAGGTTCTTCAACAGGCTCAGTCTCCTCTGTTCCGCTGTCGGCTGAAGTAAGAGCCATCAGTTCGTTAACATCGGTATGACTGCTCGTAAACGACAAATCACCGCTGAGAACACCCTTGTCAGCCAACCACGGACCAATGTCGTGTATCTGACCCTTAAGAGCAAAATCGGAGTTGCCTATTATGATACGGCTATCGGCAATATCGAATAGTTTATTAGAATAATTGAACGAGATAGCGGGTATATGTATCTTTTCGGCAAAAGATGCTATATTCAGGTTCCCATCGGTGAGATCGACTTTCAACCTCGGATTCCACTGTAAAAGCAGATTCTTTTGTTCTGGGCGATGAAGAGCATCAGCACTCACACAAAGATTGGCTGTTTGCGCCTGCAGTTGGTCGCTCATCTGAGCCTGAAGATGGTCGGTGGTAAGAGTAATATGTGCCTTGGGCTGACTACTATTTCGACGCGTGCCCGTAAGTGCAGCAGTTAACTTCGACTGCCCGAGTTTGGCTTTTATATCGCTGAAGAACCCGTCAAGATAAGTCATGGCAAGTGAAGCGTCAACAGTAGGTATTGCAGAAGTGTCAACAAGGTTATACTCAACGTATGCCGTCAGGTTAGGTTTGGCGAGTGTGCCCCCCATACTATCCGACGCAAGCACAAGTCGGTCGGCACTTAAATCCACGTCGGCATATAGCATCTTATCGGAATTGATAACATCGGAAGCGGCCAACGTAATGTCGGCGGCAGGCAGTTTCACTGCCATATCCTTCAAACTCAAATCAAGATTGTCAGACGACATGGTAGCAGCAAGCCATGCGGCAGTTGAATGTTTGGCTTTCCTGTTAGGTATAGCAAATGTAAGAGCTGTTTTATGCGAACGCACCGCAATACTGTCGTAGTCAATGGCGAGGTCGGTTAACTTAGCATTACCCGCGATAGTACCGCGCGATAGTTGCATCTTTTGGAGAGCAGAAAGGCGTATCTTGGCATTGAGATTTACATCAGCACTTCCCGCAAGGTTGGTTGCCACCTCGTGGCTTTCAAGAAAACGCTTGAACTCCGCGAGACTTACTTTCGCTTTAGCCGCCAGATTGCACAGAGGGTCGCCGAGCAGTTCGTCGATTACACCTTCGGCATGCAGGGTGGTCTTGCCTGTTTGTGCATCCAGACCGTTAAGTTTCACCGAAGAACGTTTTTTATCGTTTAAGTCGAGTACAGCATCAGCATTGAGGTTGATATCAGAGAGCTGATATGGGAATACTTCCATATACGAACCGCTAACGTCCGATAGAGCTATGTTAGCCTCAACAAGTGGCATAACGCTGTCGTTGTAAACACCTCTTACCGTACCTGCCAACGACAAACGCCCTGAATTGATATTTATTCCATCGAGATTCTTACTTATCGACTGAGGCAATAGCGATAAAAGTTGAGGAATGTCAAAATCTTTTGCCGATACGGCGGCATTTAAGTTGACGTCATCGGCTATTGTTGCCTCGCCCGACAGGTTCACTACAAAATTTTCCAACTGCAGTTTGGCGTCAGGCAAACTAAAATGCATATTCTCAATATCCACACCCGTATGTTTGGAGTTTAGTTGCAGGCGCTTGCCGGCAAGATATTGCTGACCCGACATAACGAAGTCGGCAGCAGGAGTTTCCAAATACAAATCCACATTGTCAAGCCCTTTGGCTGCAGCACTTAGTTGTACATCGCAGAGTGCTGCACATATACTATCTTTCACTGAGAGGTAAGTTATTTGTTGTGCATCTATCGACAGTTTATCTACGCCCAAATAACTAAATGGCAACGAGAAGGCTGTATCCTTATCAGTGGTGTCGACAGGGAGCGCTAACACATCAATATTCATCTTACCCTCGCTATCAGTAAAGACGTTGGCTACCACTCCGTCGAGACTAACCTCACGGACATCAAGTATATTCTGTTGCAGATATTTCTTTACATCGATGGCTGCTACTAATTTCTTCGCTGCCAACACGGTATCAGACTGTGCTCCTTGCATCGGATTAACGACACACAGACCATTTACTTGCAAACCCACCTGAGGGAACGTAGAGAACACTGTCAGTTCCATATCTCCAATCTCGTGAGAAGCGGTTATATAAGTATCTGCCACTTGGTTGACTATCGGCGTAAGACGCTTAGGAGTAAGCACCACATACAATGCCACTGCCACCACAATTACCACAACTGCCAAACAAGAGGCAAGAGTAATTGCAAATATCTTCCAAAACTTTTTCATAGCTCAAATCGCTTTTGGGTTATCATAAATACTCAACTATCTGACACGAGTCCAAGAATGCTGCTTTTTAAAATCGTCCTGATACGTGAGTGTTGTTGAGGTTAAAACGGATATCGTATAAGATTTTGGGACATCTGACCATCCGCCGCTCATAAAATGGAACTCCACAAGTTTGCTACTGCTCAGTTTCCACTTGAACCATCCGTTTCCATGGAAATCTTCGGTGAGCATAAAATCCTCATAACTACCTTCCGAATCATCCCAATCGGAGTGATCGCCCATATCCCACATATAACCATAACGGTATTCACCCGTTGAGTCTTTTTCAGCCAGAAATACGCAATATTGATAATTACCATCAGGGTCGATATCCGACTCAGAAGGTGCCTGCCAACGCCCAATGAGGTCAGAATCGGTATAAGTCGGCGAAGTATTGAAACCGCAGGATACTAAAAAAGCTGCAAGCAACGCAGGTATAAGGAATAATTGCAAATAATGTCTCATAGCAATTTATGTTTTGTTTACACACGAAAATTCATAATACCTTGCAAAATTACAAATATTTTTACAAACGGCAAAATACAATTCACCCGCTATTTTCAGAAGTACCTTAAAAATCCGCCTCGTACATTTTATTATACAACCCACTTAGCATGAAAACACGGAGAAAGAATACAAAAAAAGAGAGATTTGGAACAATTGTTTGTAAGTTTTTCAAAAAAATATTACTTTTGCTGCGTAAAAAGTGAAACTAAACACCTCATATATTTATTCACTTAAAATTATTTGCTTATGAAATGGTATGAATGGTACTTGAAAGTAGTTAAGAACTATGCAGTATTCAGCGGACGTGCACGTAGGAAAGAGTACTGGATGTTCGTTTTGTGTAACTTCCTTATCTCACTTGTACTCACCATACTTGATGGTGCATTAGGCTGCAAGTTGCCGGTTGGCACAACCGAGATAGGTATTCTCAACGGTATTTACGGTTTGGCATTATTCATTCCGGGTTTAGCAGTTGCTGTTCGTCGCTTACACGATATAGGAAAGAGCGGTTGGTGGTACCTCATCAATCTAATTCCGGCTGTAGGCAATATTATTTTCATCGTATGGACTTGCTTCGAGGGTGAACCGAAAGCCAATCAATACGGCGAAGATCCTAAAGCCGAAGAGCACATGCAAGAAGCATAAAGCATTTTCTATCAGCTTAAAGACTCTTACAAGTGCCAAAAATTTTTGGCACTTGTCTTTTTGCCTCCCAACACCATTCCATCATAAGCAATAATCGCATTATATAACCATATCAGTTATGACTATACCTGCAAAAGATATCAACTTGCCTATTCTGCATCTCATTGGCGAAGAAGCCGATAAGTTGCATTTGGAATGTTATGTGATAGGCGGTTGGGTGCGCGATTTGCTTCTCCATCGTCATAGTAAGGATATCGACGTTGTAGTGGTAGGCAGCGGTATCGAGCTTGCCCGTGCTGTAGCACTCCGGCTTGGCAAAGGAGCACACTTGGCAGTATTCAAAACCTATGGAACCGCGCAAGTCAAGAAAGGCGAACAAGAGGTAGAGTTTGTTGGAGCACGACGCGAGAGTTACCGGCATGAAAGCCGTAATCCGATAGTGGAAGACGGCACTTTGGAAGACGACCAGAATCGTCGCGACTTCACTATCAACGCTCTTGCCATCTGTCTCAACAGTGACAGATACGGCGTTCTTCTCGACCCCTTTGGCGGAATCGACGATTTGCAAGAAGGCATAATCCGTACACCGCTCGACCCCGATATTACTTTTTCCGACGATCCTCTCAGAATGATGCGAGGCATACGTTTCGCAACACAATTAGGATTCTACTTAGACCGCGAGACATTCGATGCAATAGAGCGCAACCGCGAGAGAATCGGTATAATAACGAAAGAGAGGATTGTTGACGAACTGCAAAAAATAATGCTTTCGCGCAAACCATCGGTTGGCTGGCTTCTGCTTGATAAGACAGGTCTGTTACCTCTCATTTTCCCCGAACTGAGTGCACTCAAGGGTATTGAAACAGTAGAAGGTCGCGGGCACAAAGACGTATTTCTCCACACACTAAAAGTACTGGATAATGTAGCCGACAAATCAGATAACCTTTGGCTTAGGTGGGCAGCATTGCTACACGACATCGGCAAACCGCGCTCCAAGCAATGGGAGCCTAATACCGGTTGGACATTTAAAAACCACAACTATATAGGTGCCAAGATGTTGCAAGGAATATTCAAACGTATGAAACTGCCACTTAACGACAAACTCGACTATGTTCGCAAGTTGGTTGACCTGCACATGCGCCCTATCAACCTGATAGAGGATACGGTAACCGATTCGGCAGTGAGACGTCTGCTCTTCGAAGCCGGCGACGATATCGACGACCTTATGCTATTATGCGATGCTGACATCACTTCCAAGAACGAAGAGAAAGTGCAGCGCTATCACCGCAATTACGAACTCGTGCGACAGAAAATGCGCGAGCTGGAGGAGCGCGACCGTATTCGGAATTTCCAACCGCCGGTGATGGGCGAAGAGATAATGCAACTGCTCGGATTAGAACCTTGCAAAGAGGTAGGAGAACTGAAGATGGCGGTTAAAGATGCCATATTAGACGGCATTATACCAAACGAACACGATGCCGCCAAAGCATATTTGCTGCAAATAGCCGCTGAGAGGGGGATAGGAAAGGTGAAAGGTGAAAGGTGAAAGAGAGAAGAAGAAAGGGGAAATTCCTTTCAACTATTCAGCGTCAACCTTATTAGCCGGTTCTCCAAGCAGAGTGGCTGCTGTTGACGAGACGATTCGCATATCGACCAATTCACCTATATGCCTGCCCGCAGCAGGAAATACCACGGTCTTATACTGCGAAGTGCGCCCGAACATCTGCTCGCGGCTACGCTTGGCAAATCCTTCAACCAGCACTTCTACCGTCTTGCCCACTTCGCGGGCATTACTTCTGGCTGACAACTGATTCTGAAGAGCAATTATCTCGTTGAGACGCCTTATCTTTGTTTCCTCACTCACATTATCCGGCAGTTTCTTCGAAGCAAAAGTTCCCGGGCGTTCTGAATACTTGAACATAAAAGCCGTATCAAACCCCACCTCTTGCATCAATGAGAGGGTCAATTGATGATCTTCTTCAGTTTCGTCATGGAACCCGCAGAACACATCGGTACCTATAGTAGCATCAGGTAAGATACGACGAATGGCTGCAATGCGCCCAAGATACCACTCACGAGTGTATTTACGGTTCATCAACCGCAATATCTTGTCGCTACCCGACTGAACAGGCAAGTGAATAAAACGGCAAAGATTAGGGTGAGCCGCTATCGTCTCAAGTGTGCGGTCTGACATATCCTTAGGATGCGAGGTAGTAAAACGGATTCGCATATCGGGCACCACTCCGGCGACAAGACCAAGTAACTTCGGGAAATCTACATCCGTATCGTCTTCTACATAATGATACGAGTTGACGTTCTGTCCCAAAAGAGTAACCTCGCGATACCCTTTTGCTTGCAAGTCGAGAACTTCCGCCATTATACTTTCGGGGTCGCGAGAACGTTCTCTGCCTCGTGTGTATGGAACAACACAATACGAACAGAAATTATTGCACCCACGCATTATACTTACAAACCCGCTTATCTGCTTACCAATTCTGAATGGTAATATCTGCCTATAAGTTTCAGTAGTACTCAACTCTACATTCACCGCTTTTTCGCCCTGCTCGGCAGCAGTAATAAGATTAGGAATATCAAGATAAGAATCCGGACCTGCCACAAAATCGACCTTGTAAGTATCGACCAACTCCTGTCCGAGACGCTCTGCCATACATCCTACCACACCTATCAACTGCCTGCGGGCAGCGGCTTTAGATTTAAATCGCTTGCTATTAAGAGCAGTGAGCCGAGAGAATATCTTCTGCTCGGCATTATCACGAATTGAACAGGTGTTAAGTATCACCGCGTCAGCCGCTTCAATATTATCGGTAAGAGAATAGTCGCAAGTCTGCATCACTGCAGCCACAACTTCAGAATCAGCCACGTTCATCTGGCAACCATAAGTCTCGATATAGAATTTCTTAGCCATATATGCGAATTCAACAATATGTAATCCGACCGCAAAGATAGTCATTTTTGCACTTTAAACTCTAAAACCGCTTTTAATAATGTAAAAAACAGTATTGTTTTTAATAAAAATTTCGTATTTTTTTCTTTTATGTATTGTTTATTCAAAAAAAAGCAGTACTTTTGCAGCGAAAACAAACAAATTTTCATAGTTAAGGTTTAGGTTTAATGGCAACGAGAGGCTGGGAAGTTTCTCGTTGTTTTTAACTTAACTTAAAAAAGAGAATTATAAATATTACTCATACATCGCAAGTAAATATAAAACAAGTAAATATAAAATATTTACGAAGCGCTTGTATTATCTTTTTTAAATGGATTTATCTTTAAAAGAATATAATAATCCCATTTAAACGGTTAAAAATATGAACGATGCATTAATCATAGTTATAACATTGGGTTCTATGCTGATACCTGTTCTTCTTGCAGTTATTCTCGTCAGCGTGAGAAAACGGCAAATAACGAGGCTTCACAATAGCAACCGTAATGATTACAGCAGTTCGGATTTCAATTTCACAGATGCCACCGTGCAGCAATCCGCACCTCAAGAATTCTCCTATCGTTTTGAGGGGCAATCGTCTATAAGAGATATTCATAAAAAGAAAAAAGCCAAGCAAAATGTTACATTCACAGAAGAAACAGACATCGACTCAGAAGAGCCCTCTGCAGCCCAAACTATAGCAGAAATGCTTGACAACGACAACATTCAGTCGGTGATTGTTGCCTCCGAAGTATTAGAAAAAAAATATTAAAGAAAATATTAATAAATTCAACATAATAAATTTATCATGGCAAACATTTATATGACTGCAGATGGTCTGCAGAAACTTAAAGAAGAATTAGTTTATCTTGAGGGTGTGGAACGTCCGCGTGTGATTGCAGCCATTCAGGAAGCACGCGACAAGGGCGATTTGAGCGAAAATGCCGAATACGATGCAGCAAAAGAAGAACAAGGCAAATTAGAGTCGAAAATAGCCCTGCTGAAAGAAAAAATTATGGATGCCCGTATTATCGACGAGAGTCGTATCAACACTAACGAGGTTCAGGTTCTCACCAAAGTTAAACTACGTAATGTAAAAACAGGTGCAGAGATGTCGTATCAGTTGGTAACCGAAAGTGAAGCCAATTTCAAAGCAGGTAAACTATCTGTTAAGACTCCTATTGCACAGGCTATTCTCGGTAAAAAAGTAGGCGAAATTGCTAAAGTGCAAGTTCCTGCCGGCCTATTGGAATTAGAAGTAATGGAAATTTCACTTTAAACTTTTAACTTTCACCTTTCAACAGTTTCCCTATGACACTATTCACTCGCATAATAAACGGAGAAATTCCGTCGTACAAAGTAGCAGAGAACGACCGCTTTTATGCTTTTCTTGACATCAACCCCTTAACAAAGGGTCATACACTTGTCATTCCTAAACTGCCCGAGCCGGAAGCCGACTACATTTTCGATTTAGACGATGATACTCTGCGTGAAATGATTGTCTTTGCCAAGATGGTGGCACGTGGAATGAAAGAGGCTATCAGTTGCAAACGAATAGGTATGGCTGTGTTGGGTATGGAGGTCAACCATGTGCACATACACCTCATTCCTTTAAAGAAAGAGACCGACATGCTCTTCTCCAATCCTAAACTCAAACTTGAAGCATCAGAAATGGCTACTATAGCCAACTCGATAGCCGAAGCTATTGAGAAACAATAACTTCATACTATATGTCAGAGAATACCATCGTAACTATAGGCAGAGAATTCGGTACAGGAGGCCGTCAGATAGCCAAAGAGTTAGGTGAATTGCTCGGAGTAAAAGTGTATGACCGTGGGCTTTTGGAACAACTCAAAGAGAAATACAACCTCACCACCGAGCAAATGGACAAGATAAAAGCCCAGAAGAAAAATTGGTGGGACGACTTCACCACTTTCTACCAGCAGGCTTCAGCTTGGGCTAACCGTCCGTATTACGAGGCGGTATATGTACCAAACGTTACCTCTGAACTGCTCTACGAAGAAGAAGAGCGGATATTGCGCGCCTTAGCCCAAAAGGAGTCGTGCGTTATCCTCGGTCGTACTGGATTTCATATTTTCCGCAACGACCCTAACGCTTTTAAGGTTTTTCTTACTGCCGATATGAAATTCCGTCGCGACAAAGTAGGCCGCCGACTCAACATTAACGATGGTAGCGCTGATTTGCTGATAAAAAAAGTGGATGAGGCACGTGAAAACTTCACCCTTACTTTTAGCGGGAAAAGTCGGTACGACTCACGCAACTACGACCTCGTAATAAATGTTACAGGACTTGAGCCTAAACACGTGGCGCAGTTTATCGCCGATTGCATTGAATATCGGCGCATACAAAACGAAAAAAGAGTGTGGTAGCCGCACTCTTTTTTATTTCGACTTATGCGTCCTACTCTATAAGTTCTTTACATTATAGTTGTCCTGCTTCCACAAGGGTGATTATTCGTTCTACTATCTGATCTTTATCGTTGCCATCGTAGTCGGCCTTGAGGTCGTTACCTACCATTTTTGCAACCCCTTGCCAGAAGTTAGCGATGAACGTACCTTTGTAAAGTTTTATCACCTCGTAGGACGTAATACCCGTTTCTCGGTCGATAAGTTTCATTAACATCTGCCCTTGTCCGGCAGTCCACGAACGGAGATCAACCTCGTATTGCTGCATCAGCAATTTCTCGTACTGTTTCCAGAATTTCTTTTTCTGCCTATTGTCCATCTTCGACATTATCTCGTTGGTGCGCTCCATCTCTTTGGCTAACACCTTGGCGTATGGCAGTGTTTTTTTTACATCGCGCACTGTGCGCCAATAGAAACGTTCCTGTTTCTTACTTTTGAATTTCATCGGCGGATAGACATATAACTCGCGCATCCACACCAAATAAAGCGTGTCTCCATCTACTATCTGCACCCCCACTTCTTTTGCAGTACGCTTATCTCGGGCATTCTGCTTTGCAGTTATTTTCAGTTCCGGCTCAGGCTTGTAACCTACTGTCGATGATGCAGTGCCCGATCTCAATTGCACAGCCTGTGCACTTAGCATCATGCCGTGCAGTACAAAAAAGAGTAATATGATATGCCTCTGAGTCTTCATCTGCATATCATATTACAACTTCTATGCCAATCGCAGCGCATTGTCAGAAGCGCTTTATCACGGCTATGTCGTGTGTCTTGTTTCCGGTTACCGACGATATAATGCCATCTTCTGTAATCGTCTCTATCTTAACCCTACCGGAGCAGTGGATAAGTTTGCCCGGTTCTAATATTATACCCACATGAGTGATGTTGGTATATTCAGGCGATTTGCTCACATGATTGAAAAACACCAAGTCGCCACACTGAGCGTCTTTAAGACGCTTCACTTCTTTTCCCTGTGTGGCCTGTTCGCGAGCATTGCGCAGCAAACTCTTACCGAAAATATTAAGCACAACACCCGCAAAACCCGAGCAGTCGAGTCCCATGCAGTTCTTGCCTCCCCACAGATACGGTATATTCAGGAACGGCATTACCACCTCTCTGAAGTTTTCGCAGTTAAGTTCCTTTGGATGTTCCCAAACGGTAGAAGGGTCGATAGTATAACGCCTGCCAAGAACTTCAAACGTACCTAAACGCGAACCATCGGGCATCTCACGCACCTTATAATTACTAAGATGAGAGGCGGCGGTTAGTGGAATAGTCTGGTCGGCATCGAAACTATATGCCACCGACATAGGCACATACACAACAGCCGAGCGATCGGTTGCCAGATACTTCTGATATTCTTCTTCGCTTATCTTCAGTACCATCTGCGAATCGACCCACCCTACTTGTCCGTCGTAGTCGTTGGTAATCTTATACCAACTTGGCACTTCTTCGGTAACTACGCAAGTCTCGCCAAAGAGCAATTGCGTTTCTTGTTCGGCACCTTCAGATGGAGCCGAGCGAACCGGTACAACGCTATGCAAAACCAAAGCGTATGAAATAATTTGTGCTAACATAAAAGTATTTTTACCAGATTGTTACTCTATCTTCCTCTGCCACATACATCGGCGAGTCTTCCGTCACATTCCATGCTTCATACCATGCATTGATATGGGGCAAAGCACCATTTACACGCCAGCGACCAAGCGAGTGAGGATCTGATTTCGTTTGCTGCAGTATCTGTTCCTCGCGTATATTGTTTGCCCAGAGGTTGGCATAAGCGATGAAGAAACGCTGCTCGGGCGTAAATCCGTCAACCACAGGCAGTGGGTGGCGGCGCGTAGCATTCTTAAAGGCCTGGAAACTAACGTTCAGTCCGCCATGGTCGGCAATATTCTCACCAAGAGTAAGTTCTCCATTTGCAAACACGCCGGGTAACACTTCAATCTTGTTAAAATAGTCAACCATAACCTGAGTACGCTGCTCGAAGTTAGCACGGTCTTCCTCAGTCCACCAGTTGAAGAGATTACCATCCTTGTCGAACTGCGAACCTTGGTCGTCGAAACCGTGAGTCATCTCATGACCTATAACCACACCTATTGCTCCATAGTTAAAAGCATCATCAGCATTCATATCAAAGAAAGGCGGCTGAAGGATACCGGCTGGGAAACATATCTCGTTGGTGGAAGGATTATAGTATGCATTCACTGTCTGAGGAGTCATATACCAACGGTCGCGGTCAACAGGTTTACCGACAAAACTAAAGTCGTAATCCTGTTCGAACTTACGAGCCCTGAGCAGATTGATATAATAAGGCTCATCTTTGTTGATATCAAGAGCCGAATAGTCGCGCCACTTGTCGGGATAACCTATCTTTACGTAGAACGACGACAATTTCTCTTGCGCCTTCTGCTTTGTCTCGTTGCTCATCCATTCTTGAGCATCAATACGTTCGCTGAGAGATTTTTGCAGATTCTTAACGAGTTTTATCATGCGCTTCTTCGCCTCAGCAGAGAAATATTTCTGCACATACATCTGTCCTACTGCTTCACCCAATGTGCCGTTTACTACACCTACTGCACGCTTCCAAAGTGGTGACGGTTCTTCTCTACCCGACATAACCTTGCCCCAGAAGTCGAAATTAGCATTGTATAGTTCATCATCGAGCGACGACGCAGCACCATTTATCGTTTGCCACAAGAATAATGTTTTTATATCTTCTAACGGTTCGGTAGCAAGCAATTCACCTGCTTCTTTCAAATGCTCGGGCTGACCTACCGACAACTCGTCAACATGAATGTTCATAGCGCCAAGCAACTCATCCCAATTGATTTGCGGGACAAGAGCCTTCAATTCATCGTACTTCATCTTATTGTAGTTGGCTTTAGGATCGCGAAGTTCAACATTCGTCTTTGCTGCGTTTGCCAAACGGGTTTCCAAACGCAACACCGTAACAGCACGGTCTGCCGCATCATCATATCCTAACAACGAGAACATACGCTCAACATGCTTTAGGTAAGCATCACGTATTTTCACAGTACGCTCGTCGTCGTCGAAATAATAACCTTTCTGCCCTAATGAGAAACCGCCCTGATAGATTTTCAGGATATTCATCGAACTATTCATCTCATCGGCGTCGGGATATAAACCAAATATGCCGTAAGTCATACTCTCACCTAACAGACGAGAGAGGTCGGCACGGTTGGATATCGCTTCGATGTCGGCAAGCAACGGACGTATTGTCTCAACTCCTTCAACATTGCGACGGGCGGTATCAAGAGCAAGATTATAGATATCTGCTATTTTCTGTTCAACAGTACCTTTTTTGTGTTCCACCTCGGCTATTTGCTCAATCAGTTCGTTGATTTGCTTACGGTTATTCTCTGCCAATTGGTCGAATGTACCAAACCGTGCATACTCGCCTTCGAGCGGATTGGCTGCTACCCAACCGCCACAAGCATACTGATAAAAATCGTTTTGAGGAATGGCAGTGGTGTCGAGATTTTCAAGACTGATACCAACTGTCTGGGGTGCCTTGTTGCACGACACCATCATTGAGGCTGCTAATGCCATAAAAAAGAATTTTGTTGTTTTCATACCTTATTTGTTTCAAAGTCTGTTTCTAATACCTTGCAAAATTAGTTATTATTTCGAAAATACACAATTTTTTTTCAAAATATTTGCTCATAAAAGAAAAAAGCACTACTTTTGCAGTCGCTTTAGCGAAATCGGGATGGTCCGAGCGCAAAGCAAAAAAACAAAAGACACAAACCAACGGAATGTTTGTGGATTTTAGGAGGAGCAATCGCGAGGACAACAATAAAACGCTGTTTTACTGAATCCGAGCGCATTGCGACGACGGGATGTGGCGCAGTCCGGTAGCGCAACGGTCTGGGGGACCGGAGGTCGCAAGTTCAAATCTTGTCATCCCGACAAAAGAAAAACAATCGCCTGAACGCGATTGTTTTTTATTTTTATCAAAAATGAGCAAATATAGAATTCTTTTTGTATCTTTGCAGGTGATATGGAAACATTACGATACGACAAGAGCGACCTTCAGGAGGCTGTAACCGTTCTGCGTAAAGGTGGTGTTATTGTTTATCCCACCGACACAATATGGGGTATTGGCTGCGATGCCACCAATGCCGAAGCAGTTGCACGCATTTATGCCATTAAGCGCAGAGCCGACGCCAAAGCTATGCTGTCGCTTATTGATGCCCCCGGACGACTACAGACTTATGTTCGGGAGATTCCTTCTGCGGCATGGGATTTAATCGATTGTGCCACTCGTCCAATCACAATAATCTATCCCGATGTGCGTGGTCTGGCTGCTAATCTGCTTGCAGACGATGGCAGTGCAGGCATTCGGCTCACTAACGAGCCTTTCTCGAAAGCACTATGCAGTGCACTCGGAAGGGCAGTGGTGTCCACCTCGGCGAATATATCCGGCCAGCCTGCGCCGGCATTCTTCGCTCAAATAAGCGATGAGATATTAAATCAAGCCGACTACGTTGTTCGCTTCCGTCGCAATGATACCACTCCGCACGAACCATCGTCGATAATAAAACTCGAAGTAAACAACACTTTTAAAATCATCCGCAAATGAACAGGCTCTCTCAGCACCGGCGACTTCAACTGCTATACGTGGCAGCCGACATATTATCGGCAGAGATAGTATGGATATTATTCCTGCTGTTCCGGTGGATGGTGTACGAAGGGCTGGTTTTCAGTGTTGACCGCGTGCTTATTCCGGCTTTCAGTTTTTACCGTCCGTTGATATTGTATCCCATCGGATGCCTTATTATCTATTACCTGTCGGGTTACTACCTGCGCCCTGCAGGCAAAGCGCTAACGCAAGAATTGGCAACTACTTTTCTAAGTAGCATAGTGATAGTATTAGGGGCTTTCTTCATAATAATAATCGACGATAAAGTAGTTTCCTACCAACGCTACTACATATCTCTTATAGTATTGTTCCTGTTGCAGTTCACAGTATCTTACTTACCCCGTCTTAGCATCTCACTTTGGACTCGCCGACACACACAAGAACGTGTATATACCCTCAGCGAGGCGACCGACGAGGCCATCAACGAACTGAAACGGGCAATGCCTATTGACCGCGTACATATCTCATTGCCTGAGGGTACGGCAGAAAACGTTATCTATTCCGTAATAGGGAAAGTCTATCCACTGCGTGTCAGCATATCACTTCCTCCTCGGCGGTTTGATATTCTTTCGGGTGCCGCCAGTATCTTCGATTTGCACGGACAGCCCCTTATAATGATAACCGAGCATAAAATGACCGATATGCAACTTGCCGTCAAACGCGCCACCGACGTGGTTGTATCGCTGACGGGTTTGCTGTTGCTATCGCCATTTCTGCTGATTCTGGCTATTGCTGTTTATGCAACTTCCAAAGGACCGGCTATCTATAGCCAAGAGAGAATCGGACTCTACGGAAAACCATTCCGCATCTTCAAATTCCGGACGATGAAAGAAAATGCCGAAGAGTCGGTACCGCAGTTAACCAATACCGATGATCCGCGTATTACCGGTCTTGGCAGATTCTTAAGGAAATACAGGCTCGACGAACTTCCACAACTGTGGAACGTGCTGCGAGGCGACATGAGCCTTGTAGGTCCGCGGCCTGAGCGCCAATATTTCATCGACTTGATAATGCAACGAGCCCCATATTATTGCCTGCTCTATCAGATACGTCCCGGACTCACTTCGTGGGGACCGATACGTGTAGGTTACACCGACACTATCGACAAGATGATTGAGCGTCTCGACTACGACATAGCATATATGGAAAACATGTCGATTCGTTTAGACTTGAAAATAATGTTCTACACCCTGAGTGTTTTGTTTAATGGCAAAGGACAATAATATATTTGCCTACGAGCGGTTGCTCAAATGGCGTGAAGCACATATCAAGGAGAAGAATTTTATTCTTATCCTTGCACTTGTAGTGGGTTTTCTCACCGCTTGCGCCTCATTGCTTCTGAAAGCACTCATCGAACTTATCCGCAATGGTTTGTTCGCCTTAACTGAAAACGGTGCACTGACAATTCTGTACGTACTGTTGCCTACCATCGGAATAGGTCTGTCGGCGGTGTTTGTCCGCTATGTGGTAAAAGACGATATTTCGCACGGCATAACGAAAATATTATATGCCATATCGCAGCGCAAGTCGATAATAAAACCTCATAACATGTGGAGCAGCATTGTGGGTAGTGCCGTTACCATAGGTTTCGGCGGCTCGGTAGGTGCCGAAGCTCCTATTGTTCTCACCGGAGCAGCCATAGGTTCGAACCTTGCCAAATTTTTCCGTCTCGACCAACGCACAATGATGCTAATGATAGGCTGCGGCGCTGCAGGAGCAATAGGCGGGATATTCAAAGCACCTATAGCAGGACTGATGTTTACCATCGAAGTTCTGATGCTCGACATTACAATGGCATCGATTTCACCTCTGCTCATATCTTCGGTAACAGCCACCGCATTTGCATATATATTTTCAGGTATGCAACCGATGTTCCGCTTAGGTTCTGTGGATTTTTTTACATTAGAAAGAATACCTTATTATCTGCTTCTCGGAGTTGTTTGCGGATTAGTATCATTATATTTTACTCGAGGCATGGACTACCTCGAAACGCAATTCAAACGCATCAGCTCTATGTGGCTGCGAATAGTAGTGGGCGGAGCATCGCTGGCACTGCTTATCTGGATTTTCCCGCCTCTCTACGGTGAGGGTTACGACGCTATTGAGATGCTGCTAAACGGCGAGGCAACACACACCCTTAACGGTAGTCCGCTTGCCCTATTCTCCACGTCAACCTACATGCTCGTAGGCTACCTTATTCTCATCGTACTGCTTAAGATTTTCGCATCGGTTGCCACCAACGGAGGCGGGGGTATAGGTGGTATATTCGCGCCTTCGCTGTTTGTCGGTGCTATATCAGGATTTGTTGTAGCTCTTGCGCTGCAAATGGCAGGTGTGTCTGTCCCTCTTGCCAACTTTGCACTCGTAGGCATGGCCGGACTAATGTCAGGTGTGATGCACGCACCGCTAACCGGCATATTCCTCATTGCCGAACTTACAGGCGGCTACCACCTGTTCATGCCGCTTATGATAGTATCGGTTATCTCGTATATCACCATAATGTTCTTTGAGCCTCATTCGCTATACGCCAAACGTTTGGCAAAGAAAGGCGAACTGCTAACACACCATAAAGACCGCTCGGTACTCACACTGCTGAAGATGGATGCCGTGCTTGAAACCGACCTCACAACACTAAGTCCGCAACTTACACTCGGACAGTTGGTGAAGGTTATATCGAAAAGCAACAGAAATATTTTCCCTGTGGTTGACGATGAAGGGCACTTGCTTGGGGTATTACTATTAGACGAAGTGCGCAACATAATGTTCCAACCAAGACTTTATCAACGATTCACAGTCGGACAACTAATGACTTCTCCCCAAGCAGTACTCGAGCACTCGATGACGATGGAACAGGTGATGGAGGTGTTCGAAGATACCGGCGCATGGAACCTACCGGTGGTTGACGAAAATAAAAAATACTTAGGGTTCGTCTCGAAATCGAAAATATTCAACTCGTATAGGCATGTCTTAGTTCATTTTTCTGAAGAATAACGGCAACCAAGATTTGCACATTTGAATATTTAATTGTATTTTTGCGACATTAAACACACTAACTTATACCATGGCAAAACACATAATCTATCAACTTCTTCCGCGTTTGTTTACCAACTACAACGAATCACGTATTCACAACGGTTCGATTGAAGAGAACGGATGCGGCAAGTTTAATTTCATAACCGACAAGGCTCTACGCAGCATCCAGCGCTTAGGCGTAACACACATCTGGTACACCGGCATTCTTGAACATGCCACACAGACCGACTACAGCCGCTTCGGTATAGCCACCGACAATCCATCGATAGTGAAAGGTAAGGCCGGTTCGCCATACGCAGTGAAAGACTACTATGATGTTGACCCCGACTTGGCAGAGGACGTGCCTCACCGCATGGAAGAATTTGAGGCATTGGTAGAACGCACTCATGCACGAGGACTGAAAGTGATTATCGACTTTGTGGCTAACCATGTAGCGCGCGAATACAAGAGCGACAATCTTCCCGCAGGCGAAGAAGACCTTGGGGCAGGCGACAACCCACAATGGGCTTTTTCGCCGCTCAACAACTTCTATTATATCCCGCAGACACTACAAATAGGCTCATACACCGAGTTTCCCGCAAGAGCTACCGGCAACGATTGCTTCCATGCCTATCCTAACGAAAACGACTGGTATGAAACGGTGAAGCTCAACTATGGTGTATTCTATCAAGGTGGTGGCGAGAAGCAATTCTTACCCATACCAAAAACATGGCATCAGATGCTCAACATTCTGAAATTCTGGTGTGCAAAAGGTATCGACGCTTTCCGTTGCGATATGGCAGAGATGGTGCCTGTAGAGTTCTGGAAATGGGCAATCAAGAAAATAAAAGATCAATATCCGCAAACAGAATTTCTTGCAGAGGTCTATAACCCATATAACTACCGCGATTATCTCTATCAAGCCGGATTCGACTACCTCTACGACAAAGTAGGCATGTACGATTACCTGCGCGGAGTGGTATCAAAGAGTTTCTCTGCCGAAGGAATAAGCAACCAATGGCAGGCAACCGACGACATACGCGAGCACATGCTCTATTTCCTCGAAAATCACGACGAACAACGCATCGCATCAGGGTTCTTCTGTGGCGGCGGTGCTTACGCAGAACCTGCAATGATAGTGGCAGCCACGCTTGGCACTAACCCTCTGATGATTTATTCCGGGCAAGAGTTGGGCGAGAAAGGCATGGACATCGAAGGATTCTCCGGAATGAACGGCAGAACAACAATATTCGACTATTGGGGTGTACGCTCAATTCAAGCATGGGCAAACCACGGCAAGTTCGATGGGGCTCGACTGAGCAACGACCAAAAAGAACTTCGCAACTTTTATAGCACACTGCTCAACCTATGCACCAAAGAGAAAGCCGTAAAACAAGGTAAGATGTACGACTTGCAATATGCCCAAGCCGACTATTATAATAAACGCGAACAATATTGTTTCCTTCGCAAAGAAGGGAAAGATACATTGCTTGTGATAGTTAACTTTGCCGACCGCCCCGTTGATCTGCACGTCATCATACCTCAAGACGCCCGCGACTACCTCTGCATGCCACTAACCGACTTTGATGCTGTAGATCTACTCAGCGGCGAACACTACCCTGCAAGCACCGATCATGTGGATATTCACATCGAAGCTTGGAAGGGGAAAATACTTAAGTTCAAATGCTAAGCGCATCCCGCTAATAATGACTACTCAGACACAAAATAGCATATTATGAAAAGCATTTTCAGACTTGTGAGATGGGAGAATCTGTTGATGACCATTTTCATCATCATTCTCATGGAAAAGATGGTGGCAGTTCCTATACTCGACCATGCTTTGTATGGCGAGCAACTGCCTTCCTACGTGCTTACTCTCATTATATTGGCTGTTGTCTTTACACAGGCGGGCGGCTATGCTATAAACGATTATTTCGATGTTAAAATCGACAACATCAATCGTCCTGACAAACTTATTGTTACCCGCACTATCGACAAACCTACCGTGATGCTTCTTCATCAGGTATTCACTGCTATAGGAGTGGTTTGCGGACTTATCGTTGCACTTTCTCTCAGAAGCTGGTCGATTGCATTGATTTTTATCTTCGTTCCCGGATTGCTATGGTTCTACTCTTCGTCTTACAAACGGCAATTTATTATAGGTAACCTTATCGTTTCGCTATGTGCTTCGTTAGCACCACTGATGGTTGCTATTGCCAATGTGGCTCAGCTACGGAGGTTGTACGGCGAAATTCTACCCTACACCACTCTTACGTACGATATCTACATGTGGATAGGAGGATTCGCAGTCTTTGCTTTTTTGCTCACGTTAATAAGAGAGATAGAAAAAGACCTGCAAGACCAGACAGGCGATAGAGAAATGGAATGCCACACAATGCCGATACTGATAGGCGACACTTGGACCAAAGTAGTAGTAACATTTCTGATTTTGCTTA
Organism: Paludibacteraceae bacterium; assembly: GCA_017450605.1. Classification (GTDB taxonomy): domain Bacteria; phylum Bacteroidota; class Bacteroidia; order Bacteroidales; family Paludibacteraceae; genus Colicola. The sequence goes on from JAFSTG010000120.1 coordinate 38,637, forward strand.
CATCAGCACTTGCCATCTACATCAATTTCAGAGCTATTCCTTTTGCACATGAGTGGAATTCGGTGAGCAGCAGATATCTGTATTTCGCTATTCTTCTGCCTTTCGTATGCAACCTTTGGCTACTATGGAGAGCACGCATAGCAAGCGACTATAAGCACGCCCAATATATGACTAAGATGATAATGCTGACAGGCGTGGGCTATGCATTCGTCATTGCAAGCCAAATGTAACTCCGAAATCGGTACGCAACACCTCCGAAAGACGCTGAACAGGAAGCCCCATTACGTTGTAAAACGAACCGTGAATCGACGTAACGCCTACATAACCTATCCACTCTTGGATACCGTATGCCCCTGCTTTGTCAAGGGGCATATATTTTTCTACATAGTAGTCGATTTCCGCGGGCGATAGACTCTTGAAGCTGACATCCGTTGAGCAAACAAATTCTTTTTGAGAAGATAGTGTAGTGATACACACTGCAGTGAAAACCTGATGTGTTTTCCCGCTTAAGCGACAAAGCATTTCTTTAGCATCGCTCACATTGACAGGTTTACCCAACATCTCGCCATCAAGCCACACTATGGTATCGGCAGTTACCAGTATGTCGTTGGCTGTAAGACGCGGCATATAAGCCCGTGCCTTGCTGCGAGCTATATACATAGGTATGTCGCCGGCAGTAAGACTTGACGGATAAGACTCATCACACTCTATGTTAAGAGCCGTGAATGGTACATCCAAACCGGCAAACAACTCTCGCCGACGAGGAGATTTCGAACCAAGTATAATATTCATGTAAAAAACAACAGATACTGTTTTTAGATATGCCCTCAACTATTAGAATAACGACAACTGCTGATCATCGTCATTGCTTTCGGTAGTTTTCTTTTCCTGCGCCGTACGTTTTGTTCGTGCGGTCCTCTTCGGTTTTGTTTCTACCTTCGGTTCCTCCGGTCCCTTGTTTGGATTGTCTGTTGAGGTGCTCTCCACTTCCACTATTTCTGACGAATCCGGATGAAGTACAACTATTTCCATCGGGATATCATCAACATTGTCAATCACAGACTGCTCAAGCGCACCATTTTCGGGTCCGGTTTGCTTAACTTCGGTCTCTGACTCAAGAACTTCCGTTGCCTGTTCTAAGACTTCCAGTTCAGAGACTGTATTTTCTGCTTGAGAAATTTCAGGTTCAGCATCTTCGGTTTCCTGCTGTTCTAGTGCAGAAATCTGCTCTTCACCCTCTTCGTCGTTAAGCCCGTCTTGTGATTCTGTCTCGGCGGCAGGAGAAATATCCTCAATGCTTGCCACCTCATAGGTCGTTAGCCTTTTGCCTTTTGCCTTTGCCGACTTCACCTCTATAAACTCACTCATCACCACTTCTTGTGCCTCACGCTGAGTATCTACAAATGATATACGGAAGGTAGCGTCTTCGCTATCGCTCAAAACAGTAATAGTAGAATCCGGATTTTCACCCAAGAACGATTGAGGTTTTTCCTGAGCATCCAAAGGGAAACGCTTTCCATAATAATAGCCCAGATCGGCATTCCACATTGCAAGCGACCAAATTTTATTAGCATCGTATTTTTCGATTCTCAGAATGTTATCCTCGAAATGAGCATTCTCAAGGAAAGTGGAAAGTCGATACTCTCCCTTTGATGTTATCACAAGTACGCTGTCGGTATCCTCGAACTCACCCAGATACTTTCCCTGGTGGTCGTAATTTATTCTCAGCACATCGGGGTCGAACCAGACCTGACGGCCACCTAAGGTGGAATGACCCTTACTCTTCATGCTGATACTCTTTACCTCGAACTTCGTCAGAAGGTTACCCCTACTCGAACGCCCCTTTACCGCCAATTCCGACAAGTCGCGTAAGAACTCGGTTTTCTTAAGGTGAGGAGCAGGCTTCAGAACCACACGAATCACCTCAGCCTCACCATTAGGATTGGCAGTGAAATATACAACCTTGCTACCTGCCTTTCCTGTGGTAAGGTCATACTCTTTGTCGCGTGCCAAACCCGGAACAGAGAAACGCTTCATGTAGTATGCTCCACCCTTACCGTCGCGATAAACAGCATTATAGATTGTACGTTCGTCGTTCTTCTTAAACACGGCTATATGAATGATATTGGTGCCCACAAATATCTTATCTGCAACCTTTACTATCTTGTACTTTCCGTCGCGGTAGAAGATAATAATATCATCGATATCCGAGCACGAACACAAGAACTCGTCTTTCTTAAGCGCCGTACCTATAAATCCGTCCTGACGATTGATATACAGCTTCTCGTTTGCCTCAACCACAGTTTTTATGTTGATGTTGGCGAAATTACGCACTTCAGTACGACGCGGATACTTGCCTCCGTACTTCTGCTTCAGGTGCTCATACCACTCAACTGTGTATTCAAGAATATGCTCAATGTCGTAACTTACTTTTTCTATCTTATTCTTTAGAGCCAACATCGTATCGTCGGCTTTTTGCGAGTCGAACCGGGTGATTCGCATCATCTTTATCTCAAGCAGACGGCGCAAATCATCGTCGGTAACCTCGCGTAACAGCAAGTGCTTAAACGGTTCTATTGCTCTGTCGATAAAACGTACAGCCATTTCAGGCGAAGTGCTTTGCTCGAACTCTGCCTCCTTATATATCCTGTTTTCAATGAAAATCTTCTCAAGCGTAACGAAAAACAGTTTTTCTTCAAGCTCGCCCTTCTGTATATTAAGTTCCCACAGCAAAAGGTCGCGCGTATGCAATGTACTGATGCGAAGCAAATCGCTAACGTTGGTAAAAAGCGGTTTCTTGTCTCGAATAACACAGCAGTTAGGAGAAACACTGACTTCGCAGTCGGTAAAAGCATACAATGCATCTATCGCTTTGTCCGAAGAATATCCGGGTTGCAATTGAACGATAATTTCGGCATTGGCAGCCGTAGCATCTATTACCTTCTTGATTTTTATCTTGCCTCGTTCGTTGGCACGAAGTATGGTCTCTATAATCTTACTGGTTGTAGTACCAAATGGAATTTCGCTTATTACGAGGGTTTTGTTATCTGCCGATTTGGTTATTTTGGCGCGTATCTTAACCATACCGCCACGCTCGCCATCGTTATAACGGCTAACATCAATCGAGCCTCCCGTAGGGAAATCGGGATACAGCATAAACTCTTCGCCGCGCAAAAAAGCAAGCGAAGCATCACATAATTCACCGAAGTTGTGGGGAAGAATTTTCGAGTTTAAACCAACAGCTATACCCTCTACTCCTTGGGCAAGCAAAAGCGGAAACTTTACAGGCAGATTTATAGGTTCCTTGTTTCTACCATCGTACGAAAGTTTCCAATGGGTGGTTTTAGGGTTGAAAACTGTTTCAAGCGCAAATTCGCTTAAGCGGGCTTCTATATACCTCGGCGCGGCTGCACCATCGCCTGTGAGTATGTTACCCCAGTTCCCTTGACAATCGATAAGCAGATTTTTCTGACCGAGATTAACCAAAGCGACACCTATTGCCTGATCGCCATGCGGGTGATATTGCATGGTCTGACCTATGATATTGGCTACCTTGTTGTAGCGCCCGTCGTCGATACGCTGCATGGCATGCAGTATGCGGCGCTGAACAGGTTTCAAACCATCATACACATCAGGCACCGACCTCTCTAAAATAACATCCGAGGCATAATCCAGAAACCAATCTCTGAACATGCCGGTAAGATGATATTTTATAGAGTCGTTGTAAGCAGCCGGATGACGATGCTGCACATCCGAACCCGATACTTCATTGTCGTCTGACAACTCATCTTCAGTATCGAAAATTTCCGAATCGGATATCTGATTTTCTTGTTCAGACGCCTCATCTACCGATAACTCGTCGGGGAAACTGCTTTCGGTGTTGTCGCTATGGTCGAAATCTTTCATATCCTCGGTTTCGACTAATCTACATAACGATTAACAATAATATAACCAAGTATGCCTACCACTTCAAGAACAAGCGCAAGCACAAGCAACCCGTTGGCGTGTACTGAAAAATGATAAATGATAAGGCATAAAATGCCTAAGAGCACAACAATTGCTCCTGAGTACTTAATAAGACTTTTCATATTTGTATTTTTTTGATTGTTTGATTTATTCTTTCACTCCGAATGCCAAATCGCCCGCATCGCCAAGCCCTGGAACAATATATTTCTGCTCGTTAAGCAATGGGTCGACAGCACCCAACCACAAAGTCGCATTATCGCTGTCAATCTTTTCTTGCAGATAATCAACAGCCTTCTTTGCTGCAATAACCGAACAGAAATGCACCTTAGCAGGAGTCCCTTTAGTGAGCAGCGCCCGATAAGCCAACTCCATACTGCCACCTGTTGCTAACATCGGGTCGGCAATTATAAGAGTCTTACCTTCAAGACGAGGCGAAGCCAGATATTCAATGTTGATTTTCACCTCCGTGTGCGAGTCGTCGGTGTATTCGCGGTAAGCACTAACAAAGGCGTTTTGAGCATGGTCGAAATAGTTGAGGAAGCCTGCATGAAGCGGCAACCCTGCTCTAAATATAGTAGCCAACACTATCTGCTCCGACAACTCCGGTAGCGAAATAGAAGCAAGCGGCGTTTGTATTGTCTGCTGCCCATACACCATCGTCTTACTTAGTTCGTATGCCATAACCTCGCCTATACGCTCAAGGTTCCGGCGGAAACGCAAAGGGTCGGTCTGAACGGAAACGTTACGTAATTCAGCAAGAAATGTTTGTAATAACGAATTTTGTTGTGATAAATCAACGACTCTCATAATAGTCTTAGTTTGTTGCTTTTATTATCGATTCGGTTGCTTTAATTTCGTCTTTCAACGCCTTCTGATTATTCTTCAACGTTGCATCCATCTGCTTAATCAAAGCCTCTTTCTCCTGAATCTGCATCTGGTACTGAGCAAGATTGATTTGCTGAGCTTTCAATATTTCGTATTCGTCGTTTATCTTCTGAGTCTTCTGGGCATAAGCCGATGAAGTTTCTTCCATCAGTTTTCTACGCTGATTAAGGTCAGCTATGTAATTGTCGCGTGTATCCTTATCGATATATGTCTCTTTACTTACAGCATTATGCTGCTTGTCGAGCAACTTAAGATAACCATCGTGAACCTTCTTCTCGTTGGCATAACTCTTTTCTATCGACTGTAACTCCTTGGTGCGCTCTTTGATGAAAGTGGTGGCATTCTTGAGGTGAGTTTTCTCGTCCTTCAACTGCTTTTTGGCTTGTTCAAGCTGCGATTTGCTTACTTCCAAATCTTGAACAATCTGCTTAATCTCATTCAGATAAGCCACACGGTCGGGATACTTGACGCGAAGCGAATCAAAAGGAACTTGCACAAAAATATGATCCACAGGCACTACTTGCTGTGCTTTCAGAACGTTTACGCTTAACAGGACAAGCGTCAGAAACAATAATTTTTTCATTTTTATTTATACTTAAAATTAGTTTGAATTCTTTAATTCTCACATCGTGGTGAACATATCAGTTATTGCAGTACTATATGTCTTCGAAACCGAGATAGGCTGCAATTGCTCGTTGTCGAAATCTACTATCAGTCCGTCGTCTTCACGACGAAGCACCTTCACCTTACTGATATTCACCACACACGAGCGATGACATCTCACCAATCCGCGCGACGCAAATGACTCCTCTATGTTCTTTAGCGACTGACGGAGCAGAAAATGCTTAATCTTACCACCACTCTGATAAACAATATCCACATAATTGTCGGCTGCCATTATGTAATAAAGGTTATCTTGGCGAATGGACAAAGCAAAATCATTCTTCTCGTCGCAAAAATTAAACATCTGCATCGCATCATGCTCGTCTTGACCTGACCGCCACTGACTTTGCAACTGGTCATTACGGTCGTTTAAAGCGAAATAGAGCATGAAAGTACCATACGGAATAAACAGCACAAAAGCGGTATAAAGGAACGAATATCCCAATATTTCCATAAAATCGAATCCGCCATATTCACGCACTATATTTGGGAAGAAATGATGCACCGTCATAACTGCGATTGTGTAGGTCATAGCCATGGCTATCACTTCCATCACTATCCATAGCGAATAACTCAGAATCGAGATTTCGCGCTTCTTGCCAAGCTTGTACATCAGCGTCCTGCTAACAGCAATAATACCCATTGCCACCAGCACCACCAATGTTACAAGCGAGAAATACACCAAACCGCTCTCCGGACCATCAGGCAACCATGAACGAGAGCCAAAAGGCTGAAAGATGGTTATAAACAACTCGGCAAACAACGCCGTTCCCAACACGAGAATTACAACATTGTTTTTCTGGACAAGATATTTCGGAATATTACCCTTCATTGCAATTGCCTGCAAAAATACAAAATTAAAATTATATTTGCAAATTGTTACTTGCAGCGAAGTATAAAAAATTTGCATTTTTCAAAAAGTTGACTTACCTTTGCAGCCGTTTTTTGGATAAAACTGCTAAAAGCAATATAAGTTCTATGAGTAAAAACTTGGTTATAGTCGAGTCTCCGGGTAAGGTTAAAACTATTGAGAAGACCCTTGGAAAAGATTTTCATGTACTTGCTTCGCAAGGTCACGTGCGCGACATTGAAGGCGTCGGGAAGAATAGTATCGGCGTCGATTTCGAACACGATTATGCACCTAACTATGCCATTGACCCCAAAAAGAAACATCTTATAGAAGAACTGAAAAAAGAGTCGAAGGCTGCAGAAATGGTGTGGCTCGCAAGCGATGAAGACCGCGAAGGAGAAGCCATAGCATGGCACCTCAAGGAAGTGCTTGGACTCAAATCAGAGACCACACGACGTATCGTTTTTCATGAGATTACTCCTGCTGCCATACAGAACGCTATTCAAACACCACGCGATATCGACTACAACTTGGTGAATGCTCAGCAAGCACGCCGGGTGCTCGACCGAATTGTAGGCTTCGAACTATCACCCGTACTCTGGAAGAAACTAATGCCGGGACTATCTGCCGGACGTGTTCAGTCGGTTGCAGTACGACTCATAGTTGACCGAGAAAGAGAAATCAATAGTTTTCAGCCTACTGCGTCCTACCGGCTAACAGCAGTATTCGAAGGCATTGCTGCCGACGGCGAGAGAACACAACTCAAAACAGAACTCAACCATCATTTCCAAACCAAAGAAGAAGCATTGGAATTTCTCAGTCTGTGCAAAAACGGCACGTTTATCATCTCATCCATACAAATGAAGCCCGCTTTGCGCACTCCTGCTCCTCCGTTTACCACATCTTCTCTACAACAAGAAGCCGCACGTAAACTGCATTTCCCCGTCGCCAAGACGATGAGGTTAGCTCAGTCGCTCTACGAGGCGGGACGGATAACTTACATGCGAACCGACTCGGTCAACCTCTCGTCGCTTGCACTCGGCACAACAAAGAAAACCATAATCGAACAATGGGGCGAACGCTATCATAAAACGCGTCAGTATCATACAAGTAGTAAGGGTGCACAAGAAGCACACGAAGCCATCCGACCTACTTATATCGACCAAATCTCAGCTGGAACTAACGACGATGAGAAAAAACTATACGAACTGATATGGAAACGCACCGCGGCATCACAAATGGCTGATGCCGAACTCGAGCAAACACGCATTGAGATTTCGCTCATCCCCAACGATACACAGCTGCAGAAACCTACCTTCCTTTTTGTAGCATCAGGCGAGGTTGTAACCTTCGACGGGTTTATGAAAGTATATGCTCCTTCAACCGACGAAGAAAAAGAAACAACAACGGCACTTCTGCCACAGTTCAAAGAGCACACACTGCTCACCGGTGTTGAAATCACCGCACAACAGACTTTCACTAAAGCTCCTTACCGCTACACAGAAGGCTCTTTTGTCAAAAAAATGGAAGAATTAGGTATCGGGCGCCCGTCAACATATCAGACAATAGTGGAAACCATCAAGCAGCGTAAATATGTGGTTATCGGCAGCAAAACAGGTCAGAAACGCGATTTTACCACCATCACGCTGAAAAATGGCAAACTTACCGAGAAAACAAAGTCAGAGACCTATGGTGCCGATTCGCAGAAACTTATGCCTACCGACCTCGGATTCATAACCAACGACTTTTTAGTAGAACAGTTCCCTGACATACTTAACTACGACTTCACTGCAGAGGAGGAGAAGAATTTCGACGAGATAGCAGAAGGCAAGCAAAACTGGGTTAAAGTGGTTGATAACTTCTACAAGAATTTCCATCCTTCTATCACCGCCGTCGAGAAAGGACGACTCGAAGGTAGAGAATTAGGTATCGACCCTAAGAGCGGACGAGTAGTAACGGCAAAAATCGGACGACGCGGGCCTTGTATTCAGATAGGCACCGCACAAGACGAAGACAAACCGCTGTTTGCCTCACTCGCCAAAGGACAGTCAATCTACAATATCACTCTCGACGAGGCTTTGGCTCTCTTCGACTCACCATTTCCTTATACTGTAGGAGAGTACGAAGGCAAAACACTTGTTGTAAACACCGGAATCTACGGCCCGTATGTCAAGCAGGACGACACTTACTACTCGGTGCCTAAAGATATCGACGCCACTCACCTTAGTTTAGAAGACGCCATTCAAATCATCGAAGCCAAACGCCAAAAACAACTGCCTATTCATGTGTTTGGTGATATTCAGATTCTAAATGGCCGCTTCGGACCATATATCAAGTATAATAATGCTAATTATAAGATTCCTCGCGGAGTAAAAGCCGAAGAACTGACCGAAGAAAAATGCCGTGAGATAATCGAGACACCGGCGTCGGTAACAAAAAAATCCACTCGTACGAGCGGAAAACGCAAATAGTATTTTGTCAATTCAAAAGATTGTTGTACTTTTGCAGTCGCTTTCGAAAAAAGCAAAATATACAAAATTTCAACATTGAGGTTTTTAACCTTTCAGTGCCTTGAGTTTCGATTCTCAATACATGCTATTTAGAAGCTACTCAGCACAGGGAGTTAGATACTCCGTACCGAGATTTTTGATTTCATAGTAATGAGATTTTGTAGCGAGAAGTAGCGCAGTTGGTAGCGCACCACGTTCGGGACGTGGGGGTCGGGCGTTCGAGTCGCCTCTTCTCGACCAATTGGAGTTTCAGCAATGGAACTCCAATTATTTTTGATTTATAGGTCAAATTGCAGGCTAAAAAAAGTTGATATAGTGTCAATAGGTCATTTTCTACTGCGAATTTTGCGTCTGAAACGTTTGAATCGCCGCCAACGCCTGTATTTATCGGGCTTCAGAACATGTCCCAGCCTACAAAATGACCTATATGCCCGAGTCTATGTGCGACCTTTGCCCTTGCGCCCTCTCGAAACCTCGAAAGTGTCTTACTTGCAAAACGGCTCACAATCTCCCTGCTACCGCTTTGCCCTTACGAAAAAAACGCTCACCTCAAAAGCGAGGTGGGCGGTGGTGGGTTATTGCGTGCGTATAATGGATGGTTACGCACATTGCGGTATAGGTATACGAAGCGAAAGTGCCATAGTGTAATTTTTGATGCAAAGTTACACACATTGCACTGCACTCCAAAAGACAGTATAAAGAACAACAGGACGCCTCACGGTGTCCTGCCGCGTGCGTGCAGTTAATAGGAGTCGTGCATGCTGATTCCCCTCATTGGGGTCCCCGCAGATTTTAATCTGTGTGGAGAGCGAAGGCACGAGTCACCTCATCAATTTAGCAGAGCGGTATTGATTTTGTGAGCTCGTTGCCGAACGCGAAATGGCGTTTACTTTTCGGGCGTAGTAGATTGCCCGTAGGTGTATTCACACCTTTTTGAGCGTATGCGCAATATTTCTAATGAATAGCCGCAAGCCTCTTCATATGCAGGCGGAGGCGCTCGGCGCGTTGGGCTTCGAATATTTTATGAATACGAAAGCCGTCCATGCTGCCATGGCCGGAGAAACCTTCTACTTGGGAGATTTCTTCTTCCTCTTTCTTGCCCCATTTCAGTTCGCCTAACTGAAAACGAATCTCGGCTATGAGGCGTTTGGTGTACTTGAACATAACTATTGGATTTGTTGTAATTCTAACTGATGTCGTTTGCGGCGTTCCTTGCGGTTATGGTTCATGGTCATGTAATAGCCATAACTTACCATAGGATAACGCCATCCGATCTCCTCGTTGTCTTGCATTTCGGACAACTTGGCATTCTCCTCGGAACGCAACTTCATCTCCTTCCACTAGAAGCGGATAGTTGAGACGAATCTTTTCGTGTACTTGAACATAGCGCTTAGATTTATGCGAATGAATTGATGGCATTAACTACGTATTTTATCTGCTCCTGCGTCAGACATGGTGCCATCGGAATAGATAGTTCTTCGTTTGCCAAACGCTCGGTAATCGGCAAGGATAGTTGCGGTACATTCCATTCCTCCTTGGCATAACACTCTTGTTTATGCGGAGCAATCGGGTAATGGATAACAGTTCCAATGCCATGCTGCTCCAGATAATCGTGTAATGCATCACGTTTGCCATCAGCGACCAATATCGGGAATAAGTGATATACATTCTGCTTATGAGGCAAGCGAGTAGGCAGAGTAATCAACGGATTGGAGATATGGTTGTAGTAGTAATCTGCCACTTGTTGGCGCAGAGCAACATCATCATCCAAATGACGCAGTTTGACATCCAAGATTGCTGCTTGTATTTCATCCAAGCGACTGTTTCTACCGGTATATTTAAAAACATACTTGCGTTGGCTTCCATAATTGGCTAATGCTCTAATAGCATCTGCCAACTCCTTATTGTTGGTAGTTACAGCACCCGCATCACCTAAAGCGCCAAGGTTCTTACCCGGATAAAAGGAATGTCCGGCGGCTTCACCAATGGAGCCGGTACGCTTGCCACTCCATCTACATCCGTGAGCTTGTGCATTGTCTTCCACTAATCGCAAGTTGTATTTTTTGCAAAGTTCGGCTATTTTATCCGTCATAGCACAACGGCCGTAGAGATGCACAATAAGAATAGATTTTGTTCGCGGAGTAATGGCGGCTTCTATCTTGGTATCATCTATCTCCAAAGTTTCCGGATTTGGCTCTACGAGAATAGGTCTTAGACCATTCTCCGTAATAGCAAGAATAGAAGCAATATAGGTATTTGCCGGTACGATTACTTCGTCACCGGGTTGCATAATACCTAATTCGATATATGCTCGGTAAATCCAGATGAGTGCGTCTAAACCGTTTGCACAACCTATACAATACTTGGTCCCGATATATTCAGCATAGTGCTGCTCAAAGGTTTCATTCTCCTTGCCTTGCAGATACCAACCCCCATCAATAACACGGAGCGCAGCTTCATGGATTTCATCTGCATATTTTGCAGTTATGTCTTTAAGTGACAAAAAAGGACTGTTCATAATTTTCTACGTTTTATTTGTATCCATCGAAATAGATGGAAAGTTAATTTATTACAAGCCATGCGAGTTGCCCATTTGTTAGGGAAAGCTTTCTTTGCGAACTCATGTGCTGCTTTGTAGTCATTATTGCGATAAGCAGCATGCAAAGCATTGTGATATCCCACTGTCGCAAAATATGGCTCGTCTCTGAAAGGTCCCCACTCTGGAAAAAGAGTGTAAAGATATTGGGTCATTTCCATATCTTCCTGTGCCCGATGAATAACTTTCTCATAATTGGAGGTACGAGTAATAGACTCTCGTCCAATGCGATATGTAGCTGTAGAAACAGGAATATATCGAATGTCTCCATATGCAGCAAGAACCAATAATACCGGCCAATCTTCTCTTGGGAAACGACGTTTTGCGAACTCATCAGCAGGAACATGTTCTTCAAATGTTGAACGGCGAATACACATTGTGACGGCTGAAATATGTTCTCTGCCGCTGAGTATCTTCTTTTGGATTCTTCCCTCAGGCGGCACAATGCCATTCGATTGCTTGACTGATTTTTTCAGTATACCGGTATTCTCGTAATACTCATCTTCATCAGTATGACATAGTACACATTCCGGATGTGCTTATAAAATCCACCTGTAATTGAATCTTATCAGGGTTATGCCACCAATCATCACCGGCGCAAGTCATAATGTATTTGCCCGTTCCCGCTTTAACACATTGAATCCAGTTGGCAGTTACACCCATATTAGGAACAAGCGGCAGCAAGGTTACATTCTCATATTTATCCGCATACTCCTGACAAATGGCACGAGTACCATCAGTACCATGATCTTCGCCGATAATCACCTCAAATGGATATTCAGTTTGTTGCGCAAGCACGGAATCAAGGGTCTGCCTAATCCATTTCTCTTGATTATACGTAACGATGCAAACAGTTACCATTATATTTTTGTTATCGCTCATATCTCAATTTTCCGAACAAATCGTGCCGGATTTCCATACCACAATTCCCCTGCCGGCACATCATGCGTCACTACACTGCCAACACCAATCATAGCCTTTTCGCCTATAGTTACTCTGCCAAGAACGACCGAGCCGGCTCCTATGCTTGCGCCTTTCTTGATAGTGATTGGAAGCAAATCAAATGGCTGTTTAGAACGCGGATATTTGTCATTCGTAAATGTCACATTTGCACCGATAAGAACATCATCCTCTATGGTCATTCCATCCCATAATTGTACTCCATTTTTTATCGTCACATTGTTGCCTATCTGCACATCGTTTTCTATCATACAATGACTGCATATATTACAATTTTCTCCGATTCTTGCATTGGGTAAAATAACACAAAACTGCCAAACTCTTGTTGACTCAGGAATGATTGCCTGACAATCTGCTAATTTATGTATCATAAATCCATTTACAATTTAATCATTTACCATTTTTATATTCGAGGAACTCTCCGTAATCACGGATATAGTCTGAGGCTTCATATTTCTCACTGGCCAGACACATGAGAACAGCTCCACCGGAGAAATTCTCCAAGTCACGCCAGAGACCGGAAGGAATCAGCAATCCTTTCCAAGGTCTGTCTAAATGAAATGTCTTTTTAGATATACCATCATCCATAATCACATCTACCGAACCGCTTGTTGCAATTAGCAACTGCTGTAGTGTTTTGTGAGCATGTGCCCCGCGAGCCACCTCTGGCACCATATAAAGATAGTATATCCGTTTAATTTCAAAGGGGATATCCAATCCGCCTTCAATCACAGACAAATACCCGCGGTTATCAGTATATTTACGGATATCAATAATCTTGCAGTCATTTACTTTCGTTTGTTTCATATATTCTTTTAAAATCCACAATTTCTTGCAACTCAGGTGCAATTTTCTTCAGTTCATCCAACTTTAAATTCCACCATTGAGTAGCCTCTATTTTCTTTATCGTTTCTTCATCAAACCTATAGCGCAGGATGCGTGCCGGATTACCTGCTACTATCGCATATGGAGGCACATCATGTGTCACAATGCTACCCGCACCAACTATCGCGCCATTCCCAATCTTCTTACACCCCGGTAATATTGTCACGTTCATTCCAATCCACACATCGTTACATATCTCTAAGCCGTGCTTTTCTCCGTCATCCGGATAACCATCATAAAGTATTGCTCCATACATCGGATTCGCAAGACACGGATGAGTAGAAAACCAACCTATACGATGATTGGAGGTCAGAGCGGCTATACCGTGTGCAAAAGAGCAATAGTTTCCTATTTTTACCTGTTGGAGGAATTAAATAAAAGTGTTCATTGACTTAAAATAGTTGCAAAAAAAGTTGCACAATTCGTTGATTTTTAGTAACTTTGTAGTGTATATAAA
>JAFSTG010000014.1 GCA_017450605.1 Paludibacteraceae bacterium
CAGCGCTGCATCTGTGTGGCTGAGAACGAATTGTGGTAGCAAGTCATGTCGTAGCTTGTGTAGGCGTTAACACCTTCTGCACCGATAAAGTCCATAAGATTAAAGAAATCTTCGGTTGTAGAATACTTAGCAGCCTCAAGTGATGCCTCGTTAATTTTGGTTGTCAACTCTTCACGTACCTTGGGGTCGGTAGCATCTGAATATTCGTCATACAAACGAATTATCTGTTCGTACAATGGCTTTTCTTTTTCCCAGTCAACAGAGCCGATTTTCTCTGTACCTTTAAAAAGCATGTGCTCCAGATAGTGTGCCAAACCGGTATATTCCATCGGTTCGTCGATTGATCCAGCCCGAACAGCCACATAGCCTGTAACATCAGGAGCGTTATGGTCTTCCCACAGATATACAGTCAGACCATTGTCGAGAGTGTAAGTGCTCAGTCCTTCACGACTCTGAGCAAACACTGCTGTGCATGCCATTAGCAACACACACAAGAGAGTAGTTTTTACTGTTTTCATTATGTAAATATATTTGATTAAAATGCTCTTTATGCTTGTGCAATAATTATGCCATTAACGAACATTGGTTTGTTATCACCACTCGAGCAGCACTTTACCACATTGTCCACTAACCATAACATCGAATCCTTTTTGGAAATCTTCGAAATGGAAGCGGTGGGTGATAACAGGCGAGAGATCGAGTCCTCCAAGCAGCATCTGCTCCATCTGATACCATGTTTCCCACATGCGGCGTCCGGTTATTCCTTTTATTGTAAGTGCATTGAATATCACATCCGACCAGTTGACTTTGGTATCAGAAGGCAGAATGCCGAGTTGGGCGATATTGCTGCCGCGATACATGTGCTGTATCATATCGTTGAAAGCCGACGGTGCGCCTGACATCTCTAAACCTACGTCGAAACCCCGGATGCCGAGTTTGTCCATAGCTTGCTTTATCGTCTCACCTTTCGAGCCATCAACGGTAAGTGTTGCTCCCATGCGTTTGGCTATATCCAAACGTAACGGATTGATATCTGTTACCACTATATTCTTTGCACCTGCAAAGCGGCATATACCTGCTGCCATTGTTCCTATTAGTCCGGCACCTGTTATTAGTACATCCTCGCCCAAAAGCGGGAACGCAAGAGCTGTGTGAGTAGCGTTACCGAACGGGTCCATTATAGCGGCAAAATCGTCGGGAATGGAATCTTTTAGCTTGACGATGTTACTTTCAGGAATTGTAACATACTGAGCAAATGCTCCATCTTTGCCGAAGATACCGACTGAGAGTGAGTTTTCGCAGACGTGCCCCATACCGCGACGGCAATTGCGGCAGTGCCCGCAAACTATATGTCCTTCGGCTGTTACCCGTTCACCCACGCTGACATTACGTACGCCCTGCCCTATTTCGACGACGGTGCCTACAAACTCATGTCCCATAATGTAAGGCGGATTGCAATGGGTCTGACTCCACTCGTCCCATTTATACATGTGCAGATCGGTGCCGCAGATAGCAGCTTTTTTAACCTTTATGAGCACATCGTTAACACCTACCTCGGGCATTGGCACATCTTCAAGCCAGATACCGGGTTTGCGATATCGTTTTACTAATGCTTTCATACTCGTGATGTTTATTTGATAACTCCTAATTGTTTACCTATCTTTACGAAAGCAGCCACGCCCTTGTCTAATTGTTCGCGTGTATGCGCAGCCGACACCTGAACGCGGATTCGGGCCTGTCCCTTAGGCACAACCGGATAATAGAATCCTGTTACGTATATTCCTTCTTCCTGAAGTGCTGCGGCGAACTCTTGAGATAGGCGCGCATCGTAGAGCATCACGGCACAAATAGCCGACTGTGTCGGTTTGATATCGAACCCTGCGGCTTGCATGCGACTGATGAAATAATCGGTGTTGCTATGCAGACGGTCTTGCAGGGTATTGTCGCGAGTAAGTATTTCAAAAGTCTTAAGCGCAGCAGCAGCTATCATCGGAGGAATGGAGTTGGAGAACAGATAAGGACGCGAACGCTGGCGCAACATATCTATTATCTCTTGTTTGCCTGTAGTGAATCCACCTACCGAGCCACCAAATGCTTTACCCAAAGTACCGGTTATTATCTCTATCTTCCCGCGCAAATTGAACTGTTCGGTTACGCCATGTCCTGTTTTTCCGACTACACCTGCAGAATGGCTTTCGTCAACCATAACAAGAGCGTTATAGCGTTGTGCCAGTTCGTATATCTTATCAAGCGGGCAGGCATTACCGTCCATTGAGAACACGCCGTCGGTTGCTATAATGCGGAAACGTTGTGCTTGTGCTTTTTGCAGTTGCTCTTCGAGGTCGGCCATATCGCCGTTGGCATAACGGTATCTTACAGCCTTGCATAGCCGCACTCCGTCGATTATCGAAGCATGGTTGAGTGCATCGGAAATGATGGCATCTTGGTCGGTAAGCAATGGTTCGAACAAACCGCCGTTAGCATCGAAACATGCAGCATAAAGTATAGTATCCTCTGTGCCGAAGAAATCGGAAATTGCTTTTTCCAACTGCTTGTGAGTATCTTGAGTTCCGCAAATAAAACGCACTGAAGCCATACCATAGCCACGGCTGTCCATACGCTGTTTGGCAGCCTCAATAAGCTATTTGTTATCTGCCAAACCTAAATAGTTGTTTGCACAGAAATTAACCACTTCCACCTCTTTACCATCGGCTTCCACACGGATACCCGACGATTGCGGAGTAACGATAACGCGCTCGCTTTTATACAAACCGGCGTCTTTAATGTTCTGCAATTCTGCTTGCAAATGTTTTTGGAATTCTTGATACATAATGATTATGATTTAAGGTTTCATTATAAAACTACTTAAGAATGAAAAGTGCATACTTTTCCGCCCACAAAGGTAATTGTTTTTTTCAAAACTTACAAACAATAAGTGCAATTTGCATAATTAAAAAAAATGCCTTAATTTTGCAGTTGATTATGGAAGAACAGAAACGACCGAATACTATTCAGCATGCCATGGACAAAGGTTTGTTTATGGGCATGTTATTTGCAGCCAACACTATCATTTCGTCGAGCGAATCGACTTTTGCATATTTTATTCATATCTTTCTTGAAGCGCTGATACTTGTAGTAGCATATCGTGCAGCGGTTGATTATATGCAAACCGAGACCGATGGAAAAATCACTGTTTTCCAGTCGTTTTCCTATATTCTGAATTTATTTTTCTTTGCATCACTCATAAGTGCCTTATGCGGCATTATTTATTTTAAATATATCTCACCCGAATATATGACTCGGCTTTACGAGCAGAGTAAACCTCTGCTCGACAAATTGCTAAGTGATGCCGGACAATCTGACAACGACATCAAAAGCCTGTTCACAGCCGAGCAATTTGCCATGAGTTGTATTGTTCGCGACTGCATGATAGGAATGATATTAGGATTGATATATGCGCCTTTATTAAAGCGCAGAGCAGCTAAAAAACAATAGATTAGAAATGGACATATCTGTTATCATACCTCTCTACAACGAAGAGGAATCGCTCGAGAAACTCTTCGATTGGATATCCGAGGTAATGGAGAATCACAATTTCACCTATGAGGTGGTGTTTGTTGACGATGGTTCGACCGACCATTCATGGAGAGTTATTGAATCATTGAAAGAAAAGGCTCAAGCCGTTAGAGGCATACGTTTCCGCCGTAACTATGGAAAATCGGCTGCCCTCTATTGCGGATTTAAAGCAGCACAAGGAGATGTAGTTATCACCATGGATGCCGACCTTCAGGACTCGCCTGATGAGATTCCGGAACTCTACCGTATGATAAAAGAAGACGGATTCGATTTGGTATCGGGATGGAAGCAGAAACGCTTCGACAACAAACTTACAAAAAACCTGCCTTCGAAACTCTTCAATGCTACTGCTCGCCGCGTTACAGGAATCAAGCTTCACGACATGAACTGTGGTCTGAAGGCGTATCGCCGGGAAGTGGTAAAGAATATTGAGGTGTTCTCTGAGATGCACCGTTATATACCATATCTTGCTAAGAATGCGGGATTTACAAAAATAGGTGAAAAGGTTGTTCAACATCGCAAACGCGAGTTCGGAGTATCTAAATTCGGAGTCAGCCGTTTTGTGAACGGCTATTTAGACCTGCTTACGCTGTGGTTTCTCAACAAGTTCGGCAAACAGCCTATGCATTTCTTTGGGTTGATAGGCAGTCTGATGTTTGTTTTAGGCTTTATTGCCATCATTGTGGTAGGCGCAATGAAACTCTACGCTCTATCACACGGAATGAGGGCAATACTTGTAGCCGACAATCCTTACTTCCACTTGTCGATATTTGCCATGCTTATGGGCTCGATACTGTTCCTTGCAGGATTCCTTGCAGAACTTATAATTCGCAATTCGCAAGAGCGCAACAACTACCTTATCGACAAAGAGATTTAAAACCGGAATACCCGCGAATGCAGAAATGCCGGAAAAGAGAGGAACCGTATCAGTCGAGAAGATTGCCTTGGTTGCTTGAGAGTTGTACCATACGGTCGTATTCCTCGGGTGAAAGATCCTGAAAATAGAAATTTCTTGGATCGATGGGTTTGTTTTTATAATGCACCTCGTAGTGCAGATGCGAGCCTGTTGATTTTCCGGTATTGCCGACAAGAGCTATCACATCTCCTCGTTTCACCTTTTGTTTTTTTCTCACCAATGCCTTACTAAGATGAGCATATAGTGTCTGGTAGTTAAATCCGTGGTCGAGGATAACGCAATTGCCATAGCCTTGTTTCCAACCGACGAACTCCACCACAGCATTACCTGTTGCATACACATCCGTACCTGTAGGAGCGGTGAAATCCATACCGGCATGGAATCGCGGAGTGTGATAAACGGGATCGTTTCGCCAGCCATAACCCGAAGCCACACGCGTGAGGTCGCGGTTCAGAACGGGTTGAATAGCAGGGATATTCTCGATACGTATTTCGCGTGTTTTTACCATCTCTACTATCTCATCGTATGATTTAGCCTGAACATAGATTTGTCGTTCCAGCATGTCGATTTTTCTTGTCAGATCGGCTGCCACCTGCGAGTTGGTCATCATAGCAAGCGAGTCGTAGTAAGCCACTCGGAGTGTTGCTCCTAAGCGCGAAGAACGAGGTATAGGCTCGGCCTGGAACATCGAGCGGTAGAGGTTATCGTCGCGCTGTTGCAAGTCGGTTAGCACGAGTTGCATCTGATCGACTTGGTGCGAGAGCATGTTATATTGCATCTCGAGAGTCTCTTTCTGCTTACGAATCTGTTTTTCGCGAGGTGAAGGGAAAAACGAGAAAAACAGGAAGAAGAATAGCACACCTATCAGTGTTCCGCCAAGCAGATAACTACCGCTCTTCTTGAGCCAATATATAGGAGTATATGTAACCTGCTCCATCTGGAGCGTTTCCGGATTAAAATGATATTTCTTTCTTGCCATATTTCTTACTATCGACTTTAATATATGTTAACTTACCATCGGCCGACGACACTATACATCTGTTTTTGCTGATAGGACAGATAGTGTTAAGGAAAGCATTGCCTAATTTGTGCTTCCACAATATCTTTCCCGAACTTGCATCCAAACCGAAAAGCAGTCCGTTTTTAGTACCGAAAATCACAATCCCTTCGCGCTCGATTAGCATCGATGGATTATGGTCGTAGCCATAGGCGGCATTAGTTTTCCAAATAGTTACAGGCTTATCAGCTGTAGCGTCGATTGCCACCACACTATCCCACATACAACGTGAGAAAACGGTTTTGCCATCTTCGCTCAGTCCTACGGTTTCTCGCACCACATGTTGTTTTGTACGCCAAACGACCTCGCCTGTGGCTGCATCTAAGGCTGTGAAGACGCGGTCGGGAGCGGTGATAAAAATCTTACCTTGTGCTGCTACAGGCCAGACGGCAGCCGGCGAGTATTTATCGCTCGACATGCCGTTACTCCATTTCCACACCAACTTACCGTCGGCCATATTAAGGCAATAGAAATGGCAGTCCCATGCTCCGAAATAGATTTTCCCTTCGTAGATACAAGGTTTGGTTTCAACATAACCCTTAAGTCCTGAGAACTTCCATATCTCGTGGCCGTCAGCAAGACTAAGAGCGCGAAAACAACTATCTGAGCCACCTATATATACTACTCCGTCAACTATCAGCGGACAACCCATAACGGCGTAGTCGGTTTCGAATTTCCACAGTTGCTTCCCGTTGCGCGTATTTAGACAATAAATGCCTCCGTCGGTCGAACCGAACACAACCCGTCGGCCGTCAACTGCTGCGGCAGAGATGATACGGTTGCCGGTTGGCACGCTCCATTTCTTCTTTCCGTTTCTGAGACTTAGGCAATTAAAGTTTCCTTCGTCGTCGCCTATAAACACACGTTTCTTGTCTATTACAGGAGCCGAATATAAGCCTATAGCTATATTAGTCTGCCAAAGGTGGGTAACCTCAGGATACTCATCATTACAACTATAATCAGGCCGTAAAGCCATATTAGGCTCACCATATTGCCGTTTGCCAAGAGGCAGAGAAAGCCACTTAACGGCATCTTTGCCTATAACCTTTTCGCTAAACCTAATTGAATCGGAGTCGAGTGAAATGATAGTATATCCGCCCATTTTAGCATTCCCACGCAGGTTCGAACGGCATAGAACATCAGGTATTTCGTCGCAATTAAACAGCAGGTTGCGATGATAATGACCACCTATGACGCATTGAACGTTATATCGACGGAGCACATCGGTTAGTTCGTACCAATTATCAACATCGCCCTCTTGCAGGGGATAATGGGTAACGGGAATTATATAACGGACAGAGTTATCACGCTTAGTTCTCAACTCAAGGTTACCACTCAGCCATGCTATATCCTGAGGCGCAACATGACCATCCGACATTTTTATCACCGGTCCGGAATTAAAACCAATGAAATATACTCCTTTATGAACAAACTCGAAGCGGTCACTCCCGAATACACGTGCAAAATCAGTGCAGCCGGAGTCAGACCATTTTGTCTCGTGGTTACCTGAAGTGATGTGATAAGGCACACGCAAGCGGTCGAGTTCGGTTTTCACAAGTTCCATCGAGGCGCGGTCGCCGCTATCTGTAATATCGCCTGATACTATAACGAAATCGATACCGCGGGTTTGATTAATTTCGTTCACTGAATTTTGCAAATCCTCAAGCGCAGAATGTGCTGTGCGCGACACATGAATGTCGGTAAGAAGAGCAAATGTGAATGGAGTAAACTCTGCTTTGAGTATTTGCCCCAAGCAAAGCACAACGATAATAAGATAAAGGCGAAGATATTTCATAGCGGAATTATTGTAGCATCAACCCTAATTGTTCCACAAATTCCGGAATTTTAGGATTTTGGTCAGTGAGTAAACGATATCTATCCTCTGAACTATATGCACGTGTGGTAGGACGCTGGGTATCTACCGTATAGTTTACCACTATGTGCTCATTGGCAAACACTTGTCTCAAATAAGCCTGTATCCGGGGCATGTGAGGTTTTAGTTCGCCTAACTGTATCTGGTTAACAAGTACGACATTCACCTGTTCGGCAGAAAGCAACTGAATTGACGCTTCGTTTATTATTGTGCTCTGCCTGGCATCTAAATGAAGCAATTGAGTAAGTGTTAACCATGTCTTTTCTACATTTTCCTTATTCAGTGGCAACGGTTGCCGATTGTTATTATCTGCAGGTTTTGTAGTCGCGTTATCGCCTGAAAGTTTTGCAGTCGGGTTGTCTTTTACGGGAACTTCTGCAATCTCAGGTTCAGTCTCAACCGATTTCTGCTCTGCTGGCTTTGCAACTGTTTGCGTTAAATCCTGCTTTAGCATTGCAGTAATCTGAGCAAAACCACCTTCCATTGTAGGCATTGAAGACGCAGAGCCTGCAGAAGTGACAGAGGAAGCTGAAGAACTCGTTGGTACTGAAGGTTTTGAAGAAACCGAAGCGACTGGTGGTGTTGAAGGTGTGGCAGGCGATGTATTACGCACGGGAGCAGTTGCCTGTGCTGAGGGAACTGAATATTGGTGCGAAACGGGGGCGGCAGTCTGCGGACGAAGAGGTTGTGGCGCACCAGGTTGCGTACGGTGGCTAAAGTTGCAGAGACGGATAAGCATCAGTTCCACCAACAAACGTTTGTTGTGGGCAGTTTTGAAGTTTATTTCCGTTTCGTTGATAAGCGACAGAGCATCGAATACCA
Organism: Paludibacteraceae bacterium; assembly: GCA_017450605.1. Classification (GTDB taxonomy): domain Bacteria; phylum Bacteroidota; class Bacteroidia; order Bacteroidales; family Paludibacteraceae; genus Colicola. Next base: position 8,245 of record JAFSTG010000014.1, read on the forward strand.
TTTGTGCGCCTATCACTCCGGACTGCTCCATGTAGCGTTTCCGAAGATTATCGCTGGTTTGAAGCAAAGTAACTGTGCGCGAGTCTTTCGACACCACGATATTTCTCAGATGGTCGGCAAATCCGGCAAGAAAATGCTGTGACTCGAAACCTTTCTGCAGAATCTCGTCGTAAAGTAGCAGACAAGCAGCCACATCTTCAGCCACGACAGCCTCAACCAAGCGGAAATAATAGTCGGCATCGAGCACATTGAGCACCTCTATTGTTTGTCGATAAGTTATGTTTCCGCCGCTGAAAGAGACTAATTGGTCGAAGATAGAGAGTGCATCGCGCATACCACCGTCGGCTTTCTGTGCAATTACGGCGAGTGCTTCTTCTTCGGCATTGACATGCTCCTCGCTTGCCACGTATTGCAAATGACGAACTATATCGGCAAGAGTAATACGCTCGAAGTCATATACCTGACAACGCGAAAGGATGGTTGCCAAGACTTTATGTTTCTCTGTTGTGGCAAGAATAAAAATAGCGTGTGCGGGCGGTTCTTCAAGCGTTTTGAGCAATGCATTGAAAGCGCTTGCCGAAAGCATATGCACCTCGTCGATTATATATACCGAGTATTTGCCTATTTGCGGCGGGATACGCACCTGCTCTATGAGCGAACGGATATCTTCTACCGAGTTGTTAGAGGCAGCATCAAGCTCGTGAATATTAAACGAGCGCTGTTCGTTGAACGAACGGCACGATTCGCACTCGTTACATGCTTCGAAATCAGCCGTCGGATTCTGGCAGTTGATAGTTTTTGCAAATATTCGCGCACAAGTAGTCTTGCCCACCCCTCGTGGTCCACAGAACAGATATGCATGCGCCAAATGATTGGTTTTAATTGCATTACGCAGCGTTTGAGTAAGCACCTGCTGTCCTACAACCGATTTAAAAGTAGTAGGACGATATTTGCGGGCAGAAACAATGAAGTTTTCCATAATAGACACTGCGAGCATTAGTGCTCGTAAAGACGCCTACAAAGGTAGTATATTTTTTTGGAAAAGCAAAGGGTGAGCCACCACAGATACAAAAAAATCTGTCGGTTGATATGCAACTGACAGATTTATTTGCGCAACTCATTTTCTATATCTTTCACAGCACGCCGGAGCATTGGGTCGTATTCCAATTGTTGTTCTACCACTTTAATGGAGTGAACAACGGTAGCATGGTCGCGGTTTACAGCCCGTCCTATTTCGCCGAGCGACTGTTCGGTCAACTTGCGTGCAAGATACATCGACACTTGCCTTACGTTAGCCACTTCACGACGTTTGGTGCGAGAAGGTACTTCTTTAACCGATACATTATAGTAGGCACATACATTCTCTATTATGCTATCAATGGTTATCTCGTTGTTTACCACATCCACCACGCGGCTAACCGCCTGACGGGCAAGATTCATATCTATTGGTGTTTGAACAAAAGTGGAGTGCGCCATCATTGAAGCGAGTACGCCTTCCAAATCACGCACATTCTGCCTTACGTTATCGGCTATATAGTCAACCACTTCTTCGGGAATATCCAAGCCATCGCGATAAATCTTATTGAGCAGAATATCCTTGCGCAACTGGAAATCCGGACTTGTTATCTCGGCAGCAAGTCCCCACTTAAAGCGGCTGAGCAGACGTTGTTCCAAGCCTCGCAGTTCAACGGGCGATTTGTCGGAGGTAAGAATAATCTGCTTGCCCATTTGGTGCAAGTGATTAAAGATAAAGAAGAATATATTCTGTGTCCCCTTTTTATCGGCAAAATACTGAATATCATCCACAATGAGCACATCCATCGACTGATAAAAGGCGAAGAAATCATTATGCCTATTATCTGCCACTGCTGCCTGATACTGCATCTGGAAAGTATTGGCAGGCACATAGAGCACTCGTTTCTGCGGATAGAGCTGGCGTATTCTATTTCCTATTGCATTGGCGAGGTGTGTTTTTCCCACTCCCGAACCTCCATACACAAAAAAAGGATTGAAGATAGTCTTACCGGGAGTCTCAGCTATACTAATACCTGCGGTACGTGCCAACTGATTGCTTGTACCCGCCACAAACTCGTTGAAATTGAGATGAGGATTAAGCTGAGAGTCAACATCAGAGAGGTTGGAGGCTGTGTCAGGCTGATTATAAGTCCGCTGTTGGTTATCTGGCTGCAAAGCATAGCCCAAAGTATCGCTCGGAATTACTGTTCCCTGCCCTGAGGTGCTATCAATAACTACACGATACTCTAATTTTGTACCTTTTCCGAATACTCGTACAAGCACTTTCGATAAAATATCGATATAATTTTCTTCGATATATTCCACACAGAATTGACTGGGCATCTGCAACACCAAAACATCATTCTCGTAGGAGCACGCTTCGATAGGCGCAAACCAAGTCTTAAAAGCCGACTCGGTAAGGTTGTCGCGAAGTATGCTTAGGCACTCCGACCAATATTTTGATGCTTGCATGTCCATTTTATTCTGACAAAAAACTGAATTTTTATTATTCGATATAGAGCGGAACTCATCCGGTATTCGACATAAAAAAGACTCCTGCACAAATAGGAGTCTTTTCCTGTTTTGCGGTGCAAAGGTCGCACTTTTTTCACAAATACACAAATTTCGCTAATTTCAAAAATTTGTTGATAAAGCTAAGTTTGTTATATTTCAACACCTTAATAGTAACATATTGTTTTTGTGCAAACTAAGACAATGCATCCACTATAAACTTCTGATAATATGCCTATATCCCGAATACACCCTTATTTAGAATATAAACAAATTAAAATAGAGTTTTTGCTTTAATGCGGCAAATTTCTTGAACTTTACAAAACGAATAAAAAATATTCTTTATTTAGACCGTAGTAAAATTAGTTATCACTTATAGAGATAGCGTTTAATACTATTTTTAGGTGTTTTTTCGAATTCTTGCGGAAGGATTTCAATCTTAGCTATTTGCTCGTATGATGCAAGTTGTGAATTAACGGTCTTACGTATATTCTCCATTTCCTCCGATAGGTGGTCGCGCGAAATGCCTGCGGCATCGCATGCACTCATATCGGGGCAAACAAGAGCTACTATCTTACCGTCGCGTTGCAACACAAGGCTTTCGAGCACGAATGGCATATTATTGAGTTTGTCTTCTATCTCTTCAGGGTAGATATTCTGGCCTGACGGTCCGAGAATCATAGTCTTAGAGCGTCCTTTGATAAATATCACACCATCGTCATCAACATAACCGAGGTCGCCTGTTTTAAGCCAACCGTCGTCGGTGAAAGTAGCTTTAGTAGCCGCTTCGTTCTTATAATAGCCAAGCATTACGTTATCGCCACGCACCTCTATCTCGCCTATTCCCTCGGCATTAGCGTCGGTGATACGTACTTCCATGTTATCGAGAATCTTACCGCAACTTGTAGGTTTAAACTCGCTCCAATGGCTGTACGAGATAAGTGGAGCCGTTTCGGTCATACCATACCCGATAGTGAATGGGAATTTTATTTTGCGGAAGAAACTTTCTACCTCAGCATTCATAGCAGCACCACCTATTATTATCTCTTCGAACTGTCCGCCGAAAGCGTTAACCAACTTTTTTCTAATCTGGTCGAGAACCACTTCGTCTAAGTAAGGCACTTTAAGCACCCAACTCATAGGCGGTTTGGCTATCATAGGTTGAATTTGTTTGCGGTATATCTTTTCTATGATAAGAGGCACGGAAAGGATAAGTGTAGGTTTTATTTCGTCGAAAGCGGCAAGTAGTACCTTGGGTGTAGGAACACGGGTGATGAAATAGGTATGTCCGCCGCGGGTACTGTTTCCTAAGAAATCGAATGCGCAACCATAAGCATGGGCAAGAGGCAGGAAGGTAACCATACGGTCGCCGTTATATAGCAGAGTACCGTAGCGCTCGCTGTAGGCGGTATGTCCGAATACCGCATTCGAAGCCAGAGCACGACCGGTAGTCATCACGCCCTTAGAGAACCCGGTGGTACCGGAGGTGTAGTTGATAGAGACAACCTCGTCGTTGTCTTTATAATCGTAGCGAACACAATCGGCATGGAAGTTTCCCTTGAATTTACGCTCGAAGAGTTGCTGAATGGTTTCAGGAAGCAGCATATCTTCCGTAAGTACGAGTCGCTCGCCTGTTTCTTCGTCAACAACAGGCATTTTATCGGGTGCAATGAATAAGGGTTTGAACTTAGTGAGCGACACTACCGCTCTTACTTCACCCAACTCCTGTTCGTCGAGATGGTCCCATATATAATCGGCTGTGAAAAGGAATTTCGAATCGGAATGTTTAAGGATGTGATGCACATCGTCGGGACGGAAGTCCTGAAGAATAGGTACTATGATTGCCCCATAGGTAACTGTTGCTATGTATGCCACTGCCCAGTGAGTACTGTTTCTGCCAATTAGCGACACGCGGTCGTCACGCTCTATTCCACACTGCTTGAACATGATGTGGATTTTTTCAACTTGTTCTGCCACTTTGGCATAGGTCAGAGTGTACTTGGTCTCGTAGTCGGTAAATGCCTCCCTTTCCCAATTCTGACGGAATGAGTCTTCGAAAAGACGCACAAAATTTTTGTTTACCATAATTTGTTGTGTTAAAAATTAAGGTGCCATGCACCAAACATACTCAGTTCCATGCGCGCCATTGCCCCATCGAGCGATATCACCCATGGAATAATTATTTATAATATGCTAAAAAGACACATTATCAATGCATCTTGGCAAGTCAACGATTAGAATACCGGAATATTGAGCATTTGGTCTTTATCGTTGACAGAGACTATCGAGTCAACAACAAACTTGCTCATGCCGCGCCAAGGCAGGGCACCTTTATATTCGCGATAGTGCAACTCGAGCATCTTGCCTGTGCAACGCTCAAGTGTTTTGGCAACCCTCTCGTCCTCAACCGAGAACTCAAATTCGTTCGACTGAATAGTGCCTTTGGTATTCTCCGAGTTGTAACCTGCCTGGATGATACGTCCTTCGTAGGTTTTAAAAACATACCCTTTGTAGGTCAAACGGTTCAGTTCGCCGGCCTTTACTCCTTCGGCAAACACGAAATAGAACTTAAACCAAAACCAACCGGCAAGTACAAGAACGAGAATAAGGCTCGTCGAAAGAATAATTTTTCCTCCTGTTTTCATTGTAAATATTTTTTTGTTTAACTTTTCAAAAATCTGCTAATGCCAAAGTGGGCATGCAAAGGTAATATATTTTATTTATTTTGCAAAATTCTGAGCAACTTAACGAGTACGGCAAGTGTTGCTCTGTCGGTATTCTTCTCTCTTAGCCTACCGAGGTGCAACAGTTCGGTAACGACTTCGTCGGGGGTAGCAACGGCTATCCAGACCGTACCCACGGGTTTGTCGGGTGTTCCGCCTGTTGGTCCTGCCACGCCTGAAGTAGCCACCGCATAGTCAACACCGAGCACTTGTTGTGCTCCTCGAGCCATAGCAGCAACGACCGCTTCGCTTACTGCACCATATCTGCTGAGGTCGTCGCTACTTACATTCAAGACATTCTTTTTCACTTCGTTAGAATAGGCAATGATACTGCCTTTGTAGAAGTCTGAACTACCCGAATGTTTGCTCAGCAGCACTGCTAATTTTCCGCCCGTACAACTCTCGGCGGTAGCAATAGTAGCATTTAAGCGCCTTAGTTGTTCTCCCACAAGCACCTCTATAGGTTTATCTTCGGTGGCAATGACACTGTCGCCCAATAGCGACAGCAATGCTTTCTCTTCGCTTTCAACCTCAGCGGCAGTATGTTCGCCATAAGATGAGAGACGTAATCTTACTATACCGTCTTTAGGCAGATATGCCAAATGCATAGTTGGCGGCAGAGCGTCTTCCCATTGGCCTATGCGCAGGGCTAAAGTCGATTCGGGCACACCATACACGAGCACATTGCGGTGAATAATCTGCCGTCCTTTAGAGAAACCTATTGATTCTAAATACGGAAGCACTTTATCGCGCATGGCTATCTCCATTTCATAAGGGACGCCGGGCATACTTACTACCACAGCATTATTAGCACCTGCGTTCTGCCACAGCATGATAGGAGCCGACCCAACCGAATTTTCGAGCACCGTGCAATTACGGGGCACCTGCCACTGCGTTTCGGTAAGTTTATTAAGGATAGCCGGACGCGAGGCATAAAGGTCATGGATATGTCGGCGCACATTGTTATCGTCAACTAAATCGGTATCGAAAAATTCGCAAAGCACACGCTTTGTTATATCGTCTTTTGTAGGACCGAGTCCGCCTGTTAAAAGTACTAAGTCGGCATTTTCGGTTGCCTGGCGAAGAGCCGCAAGTATCTGTTCGCGCTCATCGTGAACCGACACTATACTTTGCACTTCTATTCCATGTTCGCCCAAACTTTGGGCAATAAAAGCTGAATTAGTGTCAATCACCTGACCTATAAGCAACTCGTCGCCGATTGTAATTATTTCTGCGAGTTTTGTTTTTTCCATTCTTGAGCTACATTTTTTAATTCTTCGTAATATTCTTCTCCGAAGCGTCGAATTATCGGTTCGCGCAGGAACTCATATACCGGAATATGCTGACGACGCCCTTTCTGACGGGCACAATGGCAAATATCCCAGCGATGATATTCAACGGCTATGAAAGTAGGGAATTCCTTGAGCCGTATTGGATAGAGGTAGCAGGAAATAGGTTTTTGCATTTTCACCTTGCCGCTATTGAATGCCTTCTCAATCACGCAATAGCACCAGCCATTATGGTCGGTGCGTGCAAACACACAATCCTTGCCATTCACTATCTGTGTTACGCGTTCGCCCTCAGGGTCGTTGTAAGCCACTCCCTTCTGAGCCACCACCTCACGTGCCTCAGCGGTCATCAAAGGCAGCAGAGCGGGCAACATTTGGTTGAGTTGTTGCTCTTCTGTGGCTGTGAGTGGTGCGCCCGCGTCTCCTTCGATGCAGCAACAGCCGCGACATACGTCGAGGTCGCAACAAAACTCTTTTTCTATTACGTCGAGAGAAACTAATGTATTCTGAATCTGAAACATTGACTAAAAACCTTATCAGCCGCCTCAAAAAAATGCATTTTCAATGAATATCTTCACCCCGAGCAGAACGAGCACTACTCCGCCGAATACCTCGGCATTGAACTTCTTAAAAGTGCGTCCCAACCAGCGGCCTACTGTATATCCTATGAGCGAGAATATTACACTTGTCGCACATATTATTAATACTGCATACCATACCACCTCAGGACAACTAATAAAAAGCACTCCGGTGGCAAAAGCATCTATTGAAGTAGCAACAGAGAGCAGCAGCAGTGTTCGAAAAGAGAAACCCAGCGATTGCTCTTCTCTGCCGCGGCAACCGTCGAATATCATTTTTCCGCCTATATAACCAAGTAAAAAGAGTGCTATCCAATAGTCGTAGCGGCTTACCCAATCGGCAAACACACTCCCTGCAAGGAAACTGAGCAGAGGCATTGTTCCCTGAAAGAGACCAAAAAGCAATGCCATCAGAAGAACGCGACTCTTCTCGCGAGGATAGACCGCCCCTTGTGCCATCGACACTGCAAAGCAGTCCATTGCCAAACCAACGGCTATAAGCACTATGGTTAGTAAGTCCATAAACGCTGGTTACTTGGTTTTATACTTTGCTGCCACTTTACCTTTCGCAATGTTTTGCAACTTGCCGCGAACGAACTGACGGCGGATAGGAGAGATACGGTCGGTAAACACATTACCCTCCA
>JAFSTG010000015.1 GCA_017450605.1 Paludibacteraceae bacterium
CTACGACGGATACTTCGGATTCTCAAATCCTTGGAAGAAAATTGATGTAATGGATGCCGACAACTATGCACTCATGCTCGACTACAGAGATGGCACAAGTTATTATTCATCAGACGGCCGACTCTTTATGTCGAAGGATGACAATGGCAGCTATTACTATGATGATCACAAGCAGCTACTGCTCGACACCATTCATAACAACTCGGCCGGCAACTACTGGGACGCAATCACCCGTACCGGCATCAAACAGCAACACGGTGCAACCGTATCGGGTGGTACAGAACGCCTGCAATACCTGACCAGCGCAAGCTTCTACGACGAGAAAGGTATTGTGGAGACATCCGACTATAAACGCATCAACACACGCGCAAACATCAAGGCCACCCTCTCCAGCTGGCTAAACATGACAGTCAACATGGCATACGTCAATGAACGCCAAAGCGGTGTGCCCGAAGGATCATCGAGCATTCTAAAACAAGCTCTGTACATGAACCCGATGACATACCTGCACGACAACAAAGGCTACTGGTACAGCAGCAACCCACTCTCCAGACTGGCACAGAACCACAGCAAGATGCACCGCAACCGCATGGAAATGAACCTCAGCCTCGACGCAAAGATATGCAAACTGCTTACATATCAGTTCAAGGCTTCATACTATAACACACACCGTACCGATGACAACTTCTCCGAAGTGTTCGCCCTCAACGAAGACTTCTCAATGCCAGGCTCGCTCACACAGGTCTACAAATATCAGACCAACACCGAGAAGTGGGAGATAAACAACCTTCTCACCTTTGCATGGAGCGACAAGCACCACAGCATCACGGCACTCGCCGGACAGACAGCCGAAGGCTCGAAGACAAGCTGGCAACAGTCGTACCGCAGCGGAACACCATCGAACGAAGACGTGTTCCACTACATCTCGAGCGCCTACACCGGCGACAAGACCTACGGACTCGACTCTGAATGGACGGCTATCGGCCTCATCGGACGACTCATCTACAGTCTCAACGACACATATCTCTTCCAGGCTAACATACGTGCCGACGGCTCTTCAAAGTTCTCAAAGAACAACCGATGGGGTTACTTCCCCTCTGTGTCGCTGGGATGGAAATTCTCTAATGAGCCATTCATGAAGAACGTCAATTGGCTCACACTGGGTAAGTTCCGCATAGGATGGGGTACGCTGGGTAACAACCGTATCGACGAACTCGCACGATACACCTACCTCACGTCAGGCTACAACTATCCATACGGTCTCGGAAACCACACCCTCTATGAAGGATCGACAGCCGTTGTCCTTGGCAACGACGACATCAAATGGGAAAAGAGTGAGAACTTCAATGTCGGTTTCGACTTCGCTTTCTTTGACAGCCGTCTCACATTCACTGTTGAATACTTCAACAAGAAGACTTCCGACATGCTTCTGCGCGTGCCGACAGTAGGCTCGGCTGGCCTCGACAGCTCTCCAATGACCAACGCCGGTTCGGTAAAGAACTACGGATGGGAATATGAAGCAAAATGGCGCGATAACATCGGACAGAACTGGCGCTATGAACTCGGTTTCAACCTTTCGTGGATAAAGAACAAAGTCACCAGCCTCGGCACAGGTAACGAACCTATCTATGGTAGTTATTTGAGTGAAGGCAGCATAGTGGATTATGTAACAAAGACCGCTGTCGGTCTGCCTATCGGTAGCTTCTTCGGATATGTCACCGACGGTATCTTCAACTCATACGAGGAGGTTGCAGCCAGTGCACAATACGATGCAGGAAAGAACTACTGGGAGCAGTCGGCTCTGCCTGGCGACTTCCGTTTCAAAGACATCAACAACGACGGACGTATCACAGCAGAAGACCGCACATATCTCGGCTCGCCACTTCCGAAGTTCGTATTCGGTGTGCCAATGGGCGTTGGATACAAAGGCATAGACCTGAGCATATTCTTCCAGGGACAGACAGGAAACAAGGTGTTCAACGTAATGGACTACTACCTCTACAACGCTGCCAACGGTAACGTCTATGCCGACCTGCGCGACCAGCACTGGTCAGGACAGATAGCAGCGGGACGCGAGTTCTTCCCACTGAACACCAATGCCGAAGTGCCCGACCTGCGTAGCGGCGACACAAACCGCAACTTCCGTTCAAGCGACTTCTTTGTGCACGATGGATCATATGTCCGTCTGAAAGAACTCCGACTGACATATAACTTCCCACAGAGACTACTCACAAAGCTTAAGATATCCAATCTTGCACTGTCACTCACTGGATATAATCTGCTTACCTTCACTTCTTACAACGGATTCGACCCAGAAGTCGGTAAGGTTGTAGGTACAGAAGGTAACAACCTCAGTATGGGTGTAGACCAGGGTAACTATCCTCAGGCTCGCTCTTTCACATTCGGTGTAAAACTTGGCTTATAAAAGAAAGGAATGATTATGAATAAGATATTTTTTAAATTACTGCTTATCGGTTTTGTCCTCTCACTGACTGCCTGTGACGACTTCCTCGACAAGGACGTCCTGGGCCGTGCAACCGACGAAACCTACTACGACACCCAATACAAGATGCAGTCGGCGCTCGATGCTGTGTACGATGTATTGCAGTCGGACAGTTACAATGATCAGGAATGGCGTTTCGGAGAAGCATGTGCCGATGATGTGCTCGGAACCGACGAAGGTCTGTCATCTCAAATGGGACAACTTGTCAACTTCCGTTTTAACACCTCAAACACATGGATACTGCAGCGCTGGAATGTGAATTACAAAGGCATACACCGTGCAAATCAGGTGATTGCCAACATTGGCAAAGTCAGCATCTCAACAAATCAGAACTCTGCTTATACCGCAATTCGCAACATTCTCGGACAAGCAAAATTCCTGCGTGCATATTATTATTTCAACCTTGTAAAGACGTTCGGTGGAGTTCCCATCCGTCCAGAGATTGAAGATGTGGGCAATCTTGTTGTTCCCCGCAGCACTAAGGAGGAATGCTATGCATATATAGAGAAGGACCTGCGCGAAGCAATCATCACACTTCCTGCCATATACCCTGTGGAGCAGTTGGGTAAGGCAACACGCGGTGCTGCAATGGCTCTGCTCATGAAGGTTCTCATGTATCAGGCTACTCCTGGCGTTCCATCCGAGAAATGGGAAGAGGTAAAACGACTCGGTGAATATTTTATCGACGGAAAACCGATGACCATTCAGGAAGTGCTGAAATACGATGGCTCTGAAGACTGGGAGGCTCTTCGTCAGCGTCTGTGGTTCAAGCCTCAGAATCTCCTCACAGAAAGCGATCCTTACGAGAAGCCTGAGACTTCGCTCGATTACATCTCAGGAGCTTACTCTCCAATGGTCGGCATCTATTCTCTCGCTTATCAAGACTACTACGGAGCACCACTCCATAACGGCGACAAATACGCATACGTATATCAGTGGTATGGCGACGGTGAATTCTGCCGTGGCTCAGTGTTCGAAGTTGTCTTCAAGGAGAGTGCCGACGGAACAGGTGGCGACACCAATGAAGGTGCCGGTATCGAATTCTTCGACGTGGGTACTGTGAAGATTTATTGCACCAACGACATTGCAACCAAACTCTTTGGAACAGATGTCAGAAGGCAATACCTGATTGCCCACCAGACCACCACACCTGATGGTGAGATATGGCAAGGTGGAGAAGGCTGGCAAGTGTCACTGAAATGGTACACGCCAAAGAAAGACAAACCAAAGTTTGCCGGCGATAATGGCCGCAACCGCCGAATCATTCGCTATGTTGATGTTGTTCTCATGTATGCAGAGGCGCTCAACGAATGTGGCGATCGCGAAGGGGCTATTAAGAACCTTAACCTCTGCAAGGCTCAGGTGAATACCATCAACGCCAGCACCAAACTCTATGTTGCAGGTGGCTATGGTTTCGTACGTGATCAAATCTACGAAGAGCGCCACATGGAGCTCGCATTCGAATGGGACCGTTTCTTCGACATTGTTCGTCAAGGACGTGCCGCAAAGGTTCTCCACACATTTGGTGCAAACCGCTATAACAGCCGTGGACTTTATTTCCGTCCTGGTGTGAACGAGATATTCCCGATTCCACAGACAGAAATCGACGTATCAAACGGCGTGGTTGAACAGAATCCTGGTTACTAATAACTTTAAAAATACAGAACAATGAAAAAGTCAATTAACATACTTTTGGCCGTTTGCTTTGCATTTTTCTTTGTAGCATGCTCCGACGATAACGAAGAGGCACGCACACCAGAGATAAACGTAACGTTCGACAAGACCAACTTGTTGATAAACGAGTCAATGGAGCTACATGTCAGTGGTGTTGCCGATCAGGTAGTTGTATTTACCGGCGACAAAGGTCACGAATATGAATTGAGAAAAGAGAGCAACACAGGATTCCCTGTAAACAAAGGCCTCTTCACTTATTCATACGCCACACCTGGTACATTCCATGTGGTGGTGGTAGCCTCTACCTACGACACTTTCCTGGGCAACAACATCAAAGAGAGCATAAAGGAGTTTGATGTAACCGTTATTGATGATGTGACAACCATCGATCAAATCTACACGGCAATCACTCCCAATATCTACTATGCCGAGCTTGTCAACGACAAGGACTGGGTGCTTTGTCTGCCTACAAAATACCTCTACAATAATAAAGAGGTAAAAGTAAATGCTACAAAGCAGCGTTTGAATTTTGAGATTGTATCAGACTCATCGAAGATATTTATCGATAATGAGCCGTATAAATCTAATTCTTATTATAACCTGACTGTCGCACACGACATTCAAGTTCTCTCTGATGCAGGAACCACACGCGACTATAAACTCTATGTTCCTATCTATCCGGAATTTAGCAGCGTAAAAGCCGAAGGCGTTACAGGAAAGTTGACACGCGATGCATACTTCCAAGATTTGCA
>JAFSTG010000016.1 GCA_017450605.1 Paludibacteraceae bacterium
AGTAGAACTCGCCTGTACTTGGAACGCTTGTCATCCAGGAGGCTGTTTTTGAAGTCGATTGTGCTAAATTCCCCGTACAGTATATGCGTATCTTCTTCAGTTTGCTACAGCCGTTGAACATATTCTGCCAGCCATAGTTGGCTTGTGATGTAGCAAGGATATCGGGTGCTGTTTCAAGGCTCGAGCAGTTTCGGAACATTTCATTATAAACATATTGTTGCGCTGTTCCTGTTATTTTCAGTTTTGATGGTGCTTTGGTAAGTGCGGTACAGCCATAAAACATAGCTTTGCAGGTGTGCGTACTGCTTGCAGAGGTCGCCTCTATTTCGGGGGAAGTGGTCAGAGCGGTACAACCATTAAACATATAACCATAGCAGTACTGTGGCAATGTTGTGGCAGGCAACACCTTCGGAGCTTTTTTCAACCCTGTGCAACCCGAGAACATATAATAATAGCAATAAGTAGATAATGTAGTGGACGGCAGTTCCAAATGCTCGGCGTTAGTGAGGGCTGTGCAACCCAAGAACAAACGACTGAAGCAATACGTTTGAGACATAGTATAACTATTTACTGTTCCATTTTGATTGCCTGTTACAAGCGAGAGAATATTGCCACTAACTTCAGGCGAACCACCGCTAATCACAAAACCTAAATAATAAGTATTGGATGTAGATATAGCCGTATTGCTTCCATAGATCTGCATCTTTCCTCCGGCAGGGATAGAGCCAAAGGCTGTAGCTGTCGTAGAACTTACAGATTTCTGATTCCAATCTGTAGTTACCTTGCCGCTCGCATCTATAATTCGGACATAGAAATTTCTGGTTGTAGCAGAGTTATGATACTTTTTCATACTTATCGCTGTCTCTTCCGAAACGTGCTTATTGGTGAAAGTCAGGAATGGCTCAACTGCAAACGTGGCGGTATAGACGGTATTGCGCGTGATACCCGGAAGAGCAGTACCTGCACTCGTATATGTACTTTGATCATCCGTCCAACCGGTAAAGGAATACCATTCATTCCATTCACCTTTGGCAGGAATCTCTCCTACATAAGAAGCAGAGCGACCTGCAATCACATCAGTGGCTGCTTGCAATATCGTGCCGTCGTGATTGACAAACGTCGCCGTATAAACAGCCGCTTCGGGGTTATCCTTCATCTTAGCTGTATAGGTAACATTGCCGCTAACAGTGAAGGTGCGTTCGGGATTCGTCGAATGGTTGTCCTCCCACTCGTCAAACAGATAGTTGGCTGCCGTGTTCGGATGAGCGGTAACCGTAACCTGCTGACCGGGCTGGCAGTAGTAGATATACTTCCGCTCACCGGCATTGATGGTCAGTGTAACTGGCGTATAAGACGGCTGATAAACGGCACGAACAGGCATACCGTAGTAGCGTTGGATATACGATGAACCATTCATAGTCAGCGATACAGCGTACTCGCTACCTGTTTCATAATTCTCCAACGTCCACGGGTAGATGGCATTGGAGGAACTATAATACGTTACGCTTGACCAATAGAAACGGTAAGAGGTTTGGTATTTGGTAGCGTTGCTGTAATATCCGGTGGCGGGCAGGGTGATAAATTTCGTATTGTCTTGGGGGTTGGTGAAGGTACTCTTGTCGGCACTGATAACTGCCGTTTCCTTCAAGTCGTACCACTCATCGTCGGTCGGCATACGCCATCTGTCACCCATATTGACGGTGGCGGCATCCTGTGCGGCGGTCAGGGTATAGCCGTTTGACAGACCGCTATAAGGCAAGGCGTTTGCGTTCGTATAGCCCGATGTCGCAGCCGTAGTCTTACCCCACATAAAGTAGTCGCCGGTAGCAGAAGTTGTGGCAGCCCCCACGTTGCGGTCGGCAAAAGCGACTCCGACACCCAAATCCACAGGTGTATAAGTCTTGTCATCATCTCCTGCCTGTGCGGCGAGCAGGTAGAGAATCTGTTTTACGTCTTTGGGTGCGTTCTGGTAGGCATCAACCGAAACGGGGAGTGACTCTATTCGGAACTCGGCGGTATAGGAAGCATCGGCTGTGACGGACACGGTGCGCGGGTTCTGTGTATTGCCGTCTGACCACTGCGTGAAGACGTATCCGGGGTCGGCTGTAACGGTCATCGTGAGAGATGTGCCTGTCTTATACACACCATCCGACACTTGGTCGGTCGGTGAACCCGGGGTAAGTTCAACGGTGCCGTGTGCGGCGGTAGTAGTAATGCTGTAGGTCTTTAGGTAGGTGGCGGTGTAAGTGGCATCGCTTTCGCCCAATTTGGTTATGGCAGGACTCCATCCGTTGAACACGTAGCCGCCCGCTTTGGTGGGTGTCTCGCCACGATAGACGGGTTTCTTGCCCTCGCGGAAATCCGCCTCGTAAAGAACGGTCGAACCGTTCTCATCGTAGAATGTGACATGGTGTTCAATCAACGAACCTGCCTCAAAGACGGCGGTCAGTTCGATATTGTCGTACATACGCACCTCAAGCGGGTTATCCTCCGAGAAGAGGTTGCCATCGCTGTCCTCCCAGTGGTCGAAGATATTGCCGTCGTCTTCGACTGCCGTGACGGTGATGACTTGGTTCAGGTCCGCTTCAAAAAAATAGTCGTGATAAATGCGGTTGTCGTCCTCGTCATAATCGACAGCGTGAACAGTCAGCACCCGCTTGTTCACATTGAGAATCGGGCGGATAGCATAACCGTATTGGATATAATTGTGTGATGTACAAGTAGATGGGGCTTGCACTGCATTTATTATTGGTGTATATGTAACAGAGTTACAATATGAACCCGAATATGCGTAGGCGCGTGTG
>JAFSTG010000017.1 GCA_017450605.1 Paludibacteraceae bacterium
AAAATTGAAATTTGTAATAAAATGAAATACGCATTAGTTACAGGTGGTAGCCGTGGTATAGGCAGGGCTGTTGCCAAAAAATTGGCGCAGATGGATTACTGCGTCGTAATCAACTATCAGTCGCGCGACGAAGAAGCACAGAAAACAGTCGATATGATAACTGCCGACGGTGGTAGTGCCGAACTGCTGAAGTTCGATGTGTCGAACCGCGAAGCGGTAGTGAATGCTCTTCAGTCGTGGCAAGAGCAGCACCCCGACGACTATATAGAGGTGCTCGTTAATAATGCCGGTATCCGTCGCGATAACTTGCTCGTATGGATGGAACCTGACGACTTCGAACGCGTTTTGTCAACCAACTTGTTCTCTTTCTACAACGTAACCCGACCGCTTCTTGAGAAGATGATTCGCCGTAAATATGGCAGAATAATAAATATGGCATCGCTCTCAGGCGTAAAAGGTCTGCCCGGACAGTGTAACTATTCGGCTGCTAAGGGCGGACTGATAGCTGCTACTAAGGCTCTTGCTCAAGAAGTTGGCAGGAAAAACATCACCGTCAATGCTGTGGCTCCAGGCTTTGTTAGAACAGATATGCTCGAGGGAATGGACGAGGAGGCTATAAAAAAGCAAATTCCGATGAATCGCCTGTGCGAGCCTGAAGAAATAGCCGCTTTGGTTGGTTTCCTTGCTTCGAAAGAAGCAGGTTATATAACCGGTGAATGTGTATCAATCAACGGAGGACTATATACCTGAGATTATCGGAGTTTCGAAATATTGAATAATCGGGAATTCGAATTTTATAAGCCATAGAGATATGTTTTTTCGATAATATCAATGGCTTCTAAATCACTATCGCTGAGAGTTGTTTGACTCTGGCAAATACGGCTCTCAAGAAAAACGGTAAGTTCGGCAATCGAATGTATTCGGTTGCCGACTTGCTTTTCCAAGAGCGGACGGAGATTAGCAACTCGCTGCCTTACCGACTGTACTCCGTGTTTCTCTAATTTCTCGGCAGGCGGTGTTATCGCTTTTTCAAGTTGCGTGAAGTCAACGTTATACAACATTGTGCCATGTATGATGGTGCCATGCTTTAGGGCATAACAAGCATTGCCCGACACCTTATGGGAACTGACGAGTATGTCGTTATGTATGGTAGTAACGGCATCTAACCCTAACGCCACGAGGTGCCCTGCTATACATTCAAGATATTCGGCAAACACCTGCTCTGCGTGAGGCGAAGGTACTATATACGATAGCATCAGATTTCCCTTGTCGGCATAAACGCAGCCGCCACCGCTTTTTCGGCGATAGACGGCTATGTTATTCTCTCGGCAGAAGTCGATGTTAACCTCGTTCTCCATCACCTGATGACGCCCGAAAATGACTGTAGGCTCAACTACCCATGTGAAGAATACACCTTCGGGGTACAACCCGATATTTCGCCCGATGTATTCTTCCATTGCCAAATACCAAATAAGGCGCTTATCGGCAGGTGCAGGAATGAGTGTCATTGCTTTAGGGTACTTCTAAAAATTCTTTATCTTGCGTTCATCTGAATACGGGCTTTCAGTTCCCATGTGCGGATGCGGTCTTTGTAGAGGTTGTTGCGGTTCATGCCCTCGATGTCAACATTGGCATCAGAGTTGTCGTCCCAGCGTCGGCAGTTATATACAACATCGTAGATACGCCCTATCTGATACTCGCGACTCACGCGCAGACCTACGGCATAATCCTCACCATATTTGGTGGTGGGGAAGTTGATTTGTCTGAGCATCGGGGTGTAAAATCCTCGTGGTGCACCTAATCCGTTGATACGTAGTGCGTTGTTCCGTCCGTTGTCAGGAGTCCACTCGCGGTGGTCGATAACTCCGGGAGGGAGTGTTTCCAAGTGGAAGTTGGTCATGCGGTAGGTGCCTACCACCATTGCGCAGTTCTGAGCATGGAATGCGTCGATAAAACGTTGAACGGTGTTCTCGTCGGAGTACATGTCGTCGGAGTCTAACTGTATGGCAAAACGTCCGCATTTGGGGTGGTGAAGTGCTACGTTCCAGTTACCGCCGATAGCGTGCCACGAATTGTCTTGTGCAATATAGATAAGTTTGTCGTCGCCAAGGAACGAGCGGATGATATCCACCGAACCGTCTTCCGAGTTGTCGTCAACTACAATGACATTGTACTTGTATTTTGGGTCAACTTTTTGCGACAATGCCGAGCGAATAGCATCTCCTATGGTGCGTACGCGGTTTTTGCAAGGAATAACCACCGAAGCCTCGTATTCGAAATCGCCTCCCGTCATGTCAACATCTTTAAACTTAGGTTCAAGGTAACCTCCTATATCCTTCAGATGCTGAGTGCAAGCTTTCTCCATCTCTATTTGCACACCACGATTTTTTGGGTCAACATAATCGAATATTTTGTCGCCTGATTTGCGTGTGTCGAGTTCCACATCGTAGTAGAGGTATTCGTTGATATGCTCAAGAGCACCGAGTTGCGATACCTTGAGGCGCAGGTCGTATAGTCCGGCATACTCGTAGTCAACATCCATGCGCTTAACGGCATCAAGCAAAGCATCGGTTCGATAGAGAAGCACCGAACCGAAATCAAAGTCGTCGCGAAGCGCTCCTAACTGATAGTCGATAACCGGAGCCTGCGTGCTCACTTCGCCAACTTTATTGAAATGGTCGGCATACACCATCATTGCAGCCGAATCTTCCATAAGAGCCACCATACGTTCGAGAGCGAAAAGAACGAACGAAAGGGTGGTGTACTTGGTGTAAATAAGGGTGTAAGGAGTGGTGGCATGCTCGGCTATATAGCGAACATTACGAGTGGAGCGAATATCGCCTTCAAGCAGAAAAACTTCATTCACAAGCGCTTGCTCGCGGAGGTTCTTAACGGTCAGGGCTACTTGTTCTTCGCTCTGAAACGGCACAAAACAATTGATAGATTTCATGGGCTGATATAAGATTATGTGATTAGTCAAAATTTTACAACGCAAAGATAATTTATTGTTTTCAATTACGCAATAGTGCAAAAAAATTGGACGCAATTTTGTAGTATCCATTTCGCAAAACAAAATATAATTGCAAAAATCCGACTGACGGCAACTTCTTTGTTGCCCCGCAAAGTTGTGCGGGTAAAGAAAAAGAAGTAATTTTGCACAAAATAAATAAAGTTTCCCAATAAAATAGCATAAAAGATAATTAACGACAAAACTCACTAAAAGAACTTATTTCTCGAAATGGATTATTTAAGAAGTTTGTTTGTAGAACCAAGTATAACGCAATCGATAATGGTGCTTGTGCTTACGATTGCGGCGGGTTTGTTTTTAGCCGAGAAGCTGAAAATAAAGAAATTCTCACTTGGTGTTACATGGATATTGTTTTGCGGTATCATACTTTCGCATTTCGGTTTACGCCTCGTGCCGGAGGTTGAACACTTTGCTAAAGATTTCGGTTTGATACTGTTTGTCTATTCTATAGGTTTGTCGGTAGGTCCGTCTTTCTTCTCGTCGTTTGGCAAAGGAGGCTTGAAACTCAATGGCTTTGCAGCATCTATCGTTCTCCTTGCATGTCTGACCGCATGGGTTATATCCGTGGTGAGCGGCAACGACATAGCCACCATGGTTGGTGTGATGTCAGGTGCTGTTACCAACACCCCGTCGCTCGGTGCGGCTCAGCAGGCGTATTTCGACATGTTCGGCACTGAGCACCCTGCCATAGCCACCGGTTATGCTGTGGCTTATCCGCTTGGTGTGTTAGGCATAATATTCTCGATGTTGCTCATCAAATGGGTGTTCCGCATCAAAACCGATAAGGAAGAAGAGAAAATAAAGCAGTTGCAAGAAGGGCAGAAAGAACCCGTGTTGGTTGACATAAAGGTTAGCAACCCGCAGATTCAGCAGATGTCGATTCGCCAACTTCATCATGTGTGCAATGTGCCGATGGTGGTGAGCCGTATTATTCATGCCGACGGTAGCGAGACGGTGCCGCAAGCCGAGACTACATTCGTCAACGGCGATACACTGCGTGTGCTTGCCGATGCCGAACATTTGGATATGCTTGGTCTGCTTGGCAAGATTAAAGAGCGCGAGAAGCAAGAGAGTACGAAAACCGGCAATTTAGTGTCGCGCCGTATTGTAGTTACGCGGCCGGAATGGAACGGCAAGCAGATACGTCATCTCGGTATCAACGACCGTTATCACGTAACTATTACCCGCGTTAAGCGCGCCGGAATCGACCTTATAGCAACGGCCGATTTGCACCTCCAACTTGGCGACCGCATTATCGTGGTAGGTGATAAGGATGATGTGCAACGTGTGGCAGATATATTCGGCAACGAGCTGAAACGCCTTGATATACCTAACCTGATGCCTATTTTCTTCGGTATGGTGCTGGGTGTGTTGGCAGGTACTCTGCCAATCGCCATACCAGGACTTGCTCAGCCGTTTAAAATCGGTTTGGCGGGCGGAACACTGATAGTGGCTATCCTGATAGGTCGCTTCGGACCCTATTACCACATGGTAACGTTCTCTACTACAAGCGCTAATATGATGATTCGAGAAATCGGTATATCGCTCTTTCTGGCTGCCGTAGGTTTAGGTGCAGGAGAAGCGTTTGTGCCGACTATAGTATCAGGCGGTTGGGTATGGATAATATATGGTGTTTTAATAACCTTGTTGCCGCTTATTGTTGTGGGTATGATAGCCCGCAAGTGGGGAAAAATCGACTACTTCACACTAATGGGATTGCTTGCCGGTTCTACCACCGACCCGCCAGCTTTGGCCTTTGCAGCTTCGTCGTCAACCAACAACGACAGGGCAAGTGTGGGATATGCAACAGTTTATCCGCTAACAATGTTCCTGCGTGTGCTATGCGCACAACTGATGATATTGCTGCTGTGCTAAAAAATCAAAGCTGCTAAAACGAAAAGCGATTGTTCATGCCGAACAATCGCTTTTCGTTTGCCTTATGCACTGAGCCTACTGTGGCTTAGTTGCTGAAGTTGAGCTCAGCGTTTCTCAAACTTACCACAACCGGCTTTTCGTGATCCACTTTGCCTGCTATTATGTTCTTCGACAATTCGTTGAGCAACAACGTCTGCAAAGCACGCTTTACGGGTCGTGCACCGAATTGCGGGTCGTAGCCCTCGTGAGCGATATAGCTGATGGCGTCGTTGGTTACGCGCAGATCGATGTTGTTTTGCAGAAGCATCTTATGGATATTTTCTATCTGCAAGCCTACAACTTGGCGTATCTCGTCTTCAGAAAGCGGCGTGAACATTATTATCTCGTCGATACGATTCAGAAACTCGGGTCGGATAGTCTGTCGGAGCAGTTCCAACACTTGTTTCTCGGTCTGTTCGCGACCAATGCCTCTTTCTGTGTTTTCGCGTATGAGCGACGAACCAAGGTTCGAGGTCATTATGATGATAGTGTTCTTGAAGTTCACTGTCCGTCCTTTGTTGTCAGTCAAACGGCCATCGTCGAGCACTTGCAGCAGTACGTTGAACACATCGGGGTGTGCCTTCTCTATCTCGTCGAACAGCACAACAGAGTAGGGTTTGCGCCTTATTGCCTCGGTCAGTTGTCCGCCCTCGTCGTAGCCTACATATCCGGGAGGCGCTCCTATCAGTCGGGTGGCAGAGAACTTCTCCTGATACTCCGACATGTCGATACGTGTCATCATATTCTCGTCGTCGAACAAATAGTCGGCAAGTGCCTTCGCAAGTTCAGTCTTTCCTACACCTGTGGTGCCAAGGAAGATGAACGAACCTATAGGTCGTTTGGGGTCTTGCAGGCCTGCACGGCTGCGTCGTATGGCATCACTAACGGCACGAATAGCTTCGTCCTGACCGATAACACGCTTATGCAGTTCCTCTTCGAGGTGAAGCAGTTTGTCACGCTCCGACTGCATCATCTTAGTAACAGGTATGCCCGTCCAGCGGCTTACTACTTCGGCTATATCGTCTTCATCGACTTCCTCTTTTATCAGAGTCTGACCATCGTTACCTCCGTTGGCTACGTGTAAGGCTTCTTGTGCGGCTTTAATACGCTCTTCAGCCTGAGGAATCTTGCCGTAGCGTATCTCTGCCACTTTATTGTAGTCGCCTTCACGCTCGGCAGTCTCTGCCTCGTGGCGCAGCTCTTCAATACGTATCTTTTCTTGCTGGATAGTGCCTATGTGCTCTTTCTCTTTGTTCCAACGATTACGCATATCGGCTGCCTCTTGTTTGAGCGATACCAACTTGCTGTTGATAACCCGTAGCCGCTCGTCGGTCTTGTCGTCTTTGGTCGAGCGCATCGAGGCTTTCTCAATCTCGAGTTGCTTAATCTGACGCTCAAGGGTGTCTAACTGCTCAGGCACCGAGTCCATCTCGAGTCGGAGTTTGGCTGCCGCCTCATCCACAAGGTCGATAGCCTTGTCGGGCAAGAAACGGTCGGATATATAGCGGGTTGACAATTGTACGGCAGCCACCAATGCATCGTCTTGGATACGAACCTTATGGTGGTTTTCATAGCGCTCTTTCAATCCTCTCAGAATTGATATAGTGGAAGCCTCATCAGGCTCGTCAACCATCACTATCTGGAATCGGCGTTCCAGTGCCTTGTCTTTCTCGAAGTATTTCTGGTATTCGTTGAGCGTTGTTGCACCTATGCAACGCAGGTCGCCTCGAGCAAGTGCAGGTTTAAGGATGTTGGCTGCATCCATCGCACCGCTTGTCTGTCCTGCACCTACAAGGGTATGTATCTCGTCGATGAAAAGGATAATCTCGCCGTTGGCTTGAATAACCTCGTTGATTACACCTTTCAGACGCTCTTCGAATTCTCCCTGATACTTGGCTCCGGCAACTAATGCACCCATATCAAGCGAGTAGATAAGTTTGCGTTTCAGGTTTTCCGGCACGTCTCCACGCACTATACGGTGGGCTAATCCTTCGGCTATGGCAGTCTTACCTACACCGGGTTCGCCTATCAGGATAGGATTGTTTTTCGTTCGGCGGCTTAAAATCTGAAGAACCCGCCGTATCTCATCGTCTCGACCTATCACAGGGTCGAGTTTGCCTTGCTTTGCACGCTCACAAAGGTTAATGGCGAATTTCTGTAAGTTTTCTGTATTCATAATTAATAGTAGTTTAGAGTTCAGTGTTTAGAGTTTTGTGGGTACGCCGGTTTCTTATCTCCGCCACGCTTCGAACGATCGTAAACGTGGCAACCGGCGGTTGTTTAAATCATTAAACTCACTTATCATAGTTCAATTCCCATACCACACCCAAAACAACTGACATTTTGTCAGTCTCTGCGCCTTTCACCATTGAGCAATCTCACTATTGAGCAATCTTACCATTGAGCAATCTCACCATTACCCCCTATAACGCAGAGCAGGCTGTCTCCCGACAGCCTGTCTCCTTAATGTGTTAAGTTTTTTAAGTATTGCAGATGTTTTATAACATCAAGCGCGCCCTTCGGCGCTTATTTCAAAAGCCTTCTAAAGTATCTAAGTTCTCTAAAGCCTTTAAGTTTTCTACTCCTTAATCACTCCTCCTAAGATATTATATTTCTTGCCGTTTTTTAGAATTACTATCTGTCCGTTTTCAACCACTTTTCTAACCTCGTCGGTGTTGTAGTTGAGGTTGTTGAGTGCGTCGTGGTCGTCGTCGGTGAAGTTGGCCACATACTCGGCATCGTCTTCCACAGTGATAGTGCGTGGGTTGTCGGTGTTGCCGTCGTTCCATGCGTCGAGTTTGAATCCCTCAAACGGAGTAGCCGAAATCTCTACCACAGTACCGTAGTCGTATCGTCCGCTACCTTTCACTCGTCCTTTGGTTGGGTCGTTGGCAGTAACGGTGATAGTGTACTTGTCGGCAATAAACACGGCAGTGTACTGCATG
>JAFSTG010000018.1 GCA_017450605.1 Paludibacteraceae bacterium
CAAAGTTACTTATTTCCTCTCCGGCGGTTATTCCAACGAGAAAGGTATCATCGGCTACTGGGATAAGAGTCAGGATGCCGAAGGCAACGAAGTGCTCGACTATAAAGACCCTATGAAGTTCCAGCGTTATAACTTCCGTGCGAGTGTGGATGCCGAGGTTACCAAATGGTTCTCGATAGGTGCCAATGTCGCTTATAGTTACAACTCCAACCAGGGAGCCATCAGCTCGGGTACGGGTGCTAACCGTGGTGGTATGGTGCTTTCGGTTATCAACACCCCTACTTATGCTCCTATTTGGGATACCAACAACCCTAATTACTACTACACCAACTTCTATGGTGTGAGCAATATCACCTCTCCGCAGGAGAATATAGCCCGTTATGCTAATCAGAAGACTAACACTCATCGTCTGTTGGCGACAGCAAAGGGCGTCATCACTTTCATTCCCGAACTGAAACTCACCTCTACAATAACAGAGGACTATCGTCATATCCACTATCACCGTTTTCTCGACCCCGTTAAGACCTCTTGGGGACGCAACCAATATGGTGAGGCTGACGACACTAACGGAACCGACCAAGTGTTGGTTTGGGATAACGTCTTGAGTTTCGACAAACAGATAGGCAAGAATAACGTCAGTGCCATGGCAGGTACCTCTTGGACTCAGTCGCGCTACGACTGGGCAGGTATCTATGGTAGCCATTTTGCCGATGGAACTATTCAGACCTTGAATGCGGCAAATAAGATTGACCCGGGCTCGACTCGCACGTCGGCTTCGGAGTGGGCTATCATGTCGGCTTTCGCACGACTGAGCTACAACTACGATAGTCGCTATCTTATCTCTGCTAACTTCCGTGCCGACGGTTCCTCGAAACTTGCTCCTGGACATCGTTGGGGCTTCTTCCCCTCAGTTAGTGCCGCATGGCGAATTTCGGGTGAGCAGTTTATGCAAGACGCCACATGGATTGACGACCTCAAACTCCGTGGAGGTTGGGGACAGACTGGTAATCAGGCAGGTCTTGGCGACTATGCTTACCTCGAACGCTATAATATCAACCGCCAGAACTGGTGGGAGACAGGTAAAGAGAATGCAGTGCCTACCTATAGTCAGGCTTCGCTCCGCTCCACCGACCTTACTTGGGAGACTACCTCGCAAGGCAATGTAGGCTTCGACTGGACAATGTTCAAAAGCCGGCTTACTATTAACTTCGATTGGTATTACAAGAAGACAACCAACATGCTAATGTGGGTGTCGCTGCCTGCGGGTTCGGCTGCCGTGAGCAGTATCCAACGTAACGAAGGCTCGATGCAGAATATGGGTGTTGAACTCACTATCTCGTCGCATAACTTCGTGCGTAAGAACTTCAAATGGGATACCGATTTCAATATCTCGCACAATAAAAACAAACTGCTCTCGCTTGCCACCTCGCAGGTTTATTACGATGCTAAGGTAACCGACGTGTTGGCTGATTTCTGCGTGCGTAATACTCCCGGTATGCCGCTTGGTAGTTTCTATGGATATAAGACTGGCGGTGTTGACCCCGAAACGGGCGAACTAATCTATCTCGACACCAATGGTGATGGCGAAGTTACGGCTTCCGACCGTACTTATATAGGCGACCCGAACCCGAAGTTCACTTTCGGTATGACCAACTCGTTCCATTTCTATGGCGTAACCATCTCGTTTATGCTGCAAGGCTCATACGGCAACGATATCTTCAATGCTTCTCGTATCGAGACCGAAGGTATGTACGATGCCAAGAACCAGTCGGCAGTAGTGCTCGACCGCTGGCGCCGTCCGGGTATGGAGACTTCTATTCCTAAGGCAGGTTGGGATATGCGAGTGTGCGACTACTTCATCGAAGACGGCTCGTTTATCCGACTTAAAGACCTTACCATAGCCTACGAGTTTAAGAGCGAATGGATGAAGAAGATAGGTATGACTCGTTTGCAACCTTACTTCACCGCGCAGAACCTGCTCACTCTCACCCGTTATAAAGGAATGGACCCCGAAGTCAACCAATATGGTAACTCAGGTACCGTACAAGGACTCGACTACGGTACTTATCCGCAAACACGCTCGTTTGTACTTGGTATAAACGTTGAATTCTAAAGGTAATGTTATAATGATGAAATGTTATAATGATAAAAAAGTAAATGTTATGAAACGCAATAATATAATATTCATTTTGGTTGCAGTGTTGATGGCATCGTGCAGTTTGAATATTGCACCTGTGTCTGATCAGTCGGAACTCAACCTCTCCACCAACGACACTTCCTCGACCCGCATCAAGTACAAAGACCGTGCTGCTATTCAGGCTGTTTACGAAAACCTCTATCAAGTGATGCGCGATCGTCAGGAACACTGGTATCTCGACTATCTGCTCTTCGGCGAGGCACGTACGGATAACGCTTATGCCGGCACTACGGGAGCAGAAGTGGTGCCTGTCGAAACTAACGCCCTTGATGCCTCTAATCCAGATATCGCCCGCGACTGGGATCGTTATCTCGAAGATATAGCTAAAGCCAATGTAGTGATAACCAATATCGACTCTGTTCCTGACCCTGCATTTGCCGAGTCGGAGAGACGTCAGTGGAAGGCCGAAGCACTCATCTTCCGTTCGATGATGATTTTCGACCTCGCTCATTGGTTTGGCAACATACCTCTTAACCTACAAGAGGCTCCCGATATTACAGCCGATAACATCGAACAGGTTTACGACCTCTATTTCCCTGAGACAACACAACAGGAAGATGTGTATCAGCAGGTTATCAGCGACCTTAATGCCGCTTTGCCATACGCTCCGAAACTTAATGCTTCGGACAAGACCCGTCTCTCTACTGCAGTTGCCAACACTCTGTTGGCTAAGGTGTATGCCGAACTTGGCAATTGGGATCAGGTAATCAAATACTGCGATGATGTGTTTGCAGAGGGTATATCGCTCGAACCTAACTACGAAGACCTCTTCGGTTTTGATGCCGACCTCAAAGATGCAAAGCTTCGCAACTCGCGCGAGTCGATACTCGAAATGCAATATTTCACAGGCTCAGGCAGTTGGGTAACATGGATGTTCGGACGCGACATGAACGACCCCGAGTATAACTTCACTTGGGCTAAGTGGATTACTCCGTCGCGCGACCTTATAGCCGCTTTCGAGAAGGAGAAAGATGTGGTTCGCATGAACCAGACCATCGTTTGGGACCAATGTGCATGGTCGAACTACTATCCGGCTAACCACTATCCGTTTATGTACAAATGCCGTTCGGCATACAATAGCATTATCAAGTATCGTGGTGCCGACCTTATTCTGCTTAAGGCAGAGGCACTTGCCCATAAAGGACAATTGGCAGACGCGGTGGCTCTTGTCAATCAGATTCGCCAGCGCGTTAAACTTGCCGACCTAAGTGCTTCGCAAACAGGGTCAGAAGAGGCTGTGTTCGCTGCTATCCTCAACGAGCGCCGACTTGAATTAGCACTCGAAGGACAACGACTATTTGACCTCGTACGCTTCGGCAAACTGCTTGAGGTGATGAATACTATCAATCAGCGCGATGAAGGACGTCTGCCGCAATCAAGACCGTTTGTAGAGGCTCACCGACTCATGCCAATACCGCAAACTGCACTCGACCAGAATCCTAACCTCGTTCAGAACGAAGGATATTAAATCATCGGTTATGCCGATTCGGGCAGGCTTAGGCTCTCTTTGTCAAAAGATATATTACGGAAACATAGAGTACGAAAGTTTTGCGAACGACAACGCCGTACAAGTAAGAATACACAATGCCGAAGGGTATGTTGCGGCGACCCTTAGTAACGACAACCTAAGCGACTTTATTGATAACTATCACCGTCGCGACCACTTAGGCAATATCGTTTCTGTGTGGGATGCCACAAACGATACAACCGTTCAGCGCACGTTCCCAATGTCAGAGAGCAGCGGGCGCAGCAAACAACCGATTAGATTATAAAAATATGCAGAGAAAAAATAAATAATAAACAATTCAATAAACATAGCATGAAAACTCAAAGTTTAAAATCAGTATTTGTTCTGTGTTCAGTTCTTTTTCTTGCAGCATGCCAGCAGAAAGAGTTCCGCACGGTGTATCCAGAGGAGACTCCTCAGCTTTCGGGTACAATAGTTCAGAGCGAAGTGCTCTATGGTGCAGATTCGCTTGATGTAACGGTTAGCATCAAAGCAGACAAAACCCCTCTGTCGACCCTTACCGTGATGCTTACTTGTGGTGAGCAAGAGAAAACCAAGAAAATAAGTGAGAAGGTAGTGCGTACTAAAGGTTATGCCTACGACGGCAGTTTCCGCTTCGAAGTGCCTTTCCTCTCCGGCATGACAGACGGTGCTCCGATTCGTGTCTATCTGACCGCCGAGAACGTTGAAGGCAACAAAGCCCAGACGGTGCTAACAGGCTGCACGGGGCATAGTCCGTCGATTCCGACGCTTTATATAATGCCTCCTACTATCAGTTATACGGCTATCGGCAAGGGTAAGCAGATGACAAAAGAAGGTGATGTGTTTGCAGCCTACGACCTCGGTTTCCCGAAGAGTTTCGAGTTCTTGCTTGCAACGGTAGGTACTAAATTCGGACGTATCGACTGGAACCAACCTGTTTTCGGATTGGTGAACGGCGACATCAGTCTTATCACGCAAGAGATGTTCGAATCGGGCGTGGCTACTGCTATAACGATAGAAGACGACGAGCGCGAGTCGATAGATACGGTGAAGTTCAACTCTGTCAGCTTCGAGCTCACCTATGGCGGTAAGATAGCCGCTCCGGTAAGCAAGATAGATATCAACGCCGACCTCGAGGAGGCACCTAAGTATATCTCTTCTTCGTCGGTGGCTAAGAAATATCGCGGAGCAAAGATATTCCTCGCTCAAGACTCGGAGGTGGAGATAGAAGGGGCAGTGAATGTTGCCGATGCTTATAACCTCGACTACATGGAATATATCTCAGGCAATAAGGTTAAGTTCCTCGGCGAAACGGGTATGTATTATGTATCGTATAAGATGGAGGAGGACTATCTTGTTGTAGAACCTCTCTACGAACTGACCGCACCTGAGGTAATGTATGTTTGCGGTGTGGGGCTTGGCCATCCGTCGCACACTCCGTCGGCAACCTCAGGCTGGGGCTTCGACTCGCCCGACCAGAACTTCGTAGGTCGCACTATAGCACCTAAGGTTTATCAGTTTACATTGTATATGAAAAACGGTGAGAATGCCGACTACGACGATTACGGCTCGCTCAACTTCAAGTTCTTCCATCAGCATGGTTGGGGCGGTGAAGAAGCAGGTTATAACTATCAGCAAGTAGGTCTCAATATCTATGGCTCGCCGGGTATAACAAAGAAGGACGGCTCAACGGGTAACGAAAACGGCAACTGGATAGCCACCAAAGACCCGATAGATGGTGTTTACCGTATGACTCTCGACATGAACAATATGACAACAACTTACGAGAAAATCAGGTGATTAGATTTTAGATTCTTGTTACCTGATACCTAAATAATAAATTGCAATGAAACACTTGAGAATTTTTTCACTAATGCTTATAGCTGCCGCAACTACATGTTGCGGTGGCAATAAGCCCGACGACGATACTCAGGGCACCAAACCCGAAGAGAAACACGACGTTCAAACCTATATCACCACCGGCGACAATACCATGCATTTCGATGCTGTAGGTCGCGATTTCGAAGAGGGTGCTAACCTCAACTTCGAAACCACTATCTACATCAAACCCGAAACCCGCTACCAGCAGTTCGACGGTTTTGGTGTGGCTCTTAACGGTTCGGCATGCTATAACCTTATGAAGATGTCGCAAGAAAACCGCACTAAGTTGCTTCGCGAGACGTTCGACCCTATTGACGGAATGGGCTACAGCTACACCCGTATCTCTATCGGTTGCTCCGACTTCTCGCTCTCTGAATACACCTGCTGCGACCAGAAAGGCATAGAGAACTTCGCTCTATCAAGCGAGGACCGCACGTATATAATCCCTGTGCTTAAGGAAGTGCTGGCTATCAACCCGAACCTTAAGGTGATGGGTTCGCCATGGACTTGTCCACGCTGGATGAAAGTGGATAATCTGACAAACAAGAACCCGTATAACTCGTGGACTTCGGGTCAGCTTAATCCCGATTATTATCAAGACTATGCTCAGTATTTTGTTAAGTGGGTGCAGGCTTTCGAAGCAGAGGGCATCCATATAGAGTCGGTGACGATACAGAACGAGCCTCTTAATCGTGGCAATTCGGCATCGCTTTATATGACATGGCAAGAGCAGCGCGACTTTGTCAAGTCGGCTCTCGGTCCGGCATTCGAGGGTGCGGGACTGAGTACGAAGATTCTCGTATTCGACCATAATTATAACTACGATGGTATAGGCGACCAGCAGCAATATCCGCTTAAGATATATCGCGATACAGAAGCTGCACGTTATATCGATGGCGCAGCATATCATAACTATGGAGGGTCGGCTTCCGAACTCGATAATATCCACCAGCAGGCTCCGGAAAAGAACCTTTACTTCACGGAACATTCAATAGGTACGTGGAACTACCATAACTTCTCCGACGGCTTGATGAACGATATGCGCGATGTAGGTATGGCAACTATCACTCGCTGGTGCAAGTCGGTGATAGTATGGAACTACATGCTCGACAACGAGCGCGGACCTTATCGTCCGGGTGGTTGTGGTACTTGCTATGGGCTTGTTGAAATCAACAATCGCGACTATTCGTCGCTCAATCGCCGTGCCACTTATTACGTGATAGGGCACCTTGCCAAAGCCTTTAAGACCGGCTCGACACGTATAGATGTGAAAGGTTACTCCACTAATCTTAACGTAGCAGCGGCTGAGAATCCTGATGGCACTTACGGTCTTGTTCTGCAAAATATGAACGACCAAGGCATGACCATAACAGTTGACGACGGCACACACCACTTCAATGTCGTTATGCCTGCCAAGTCGGTAACTACATGTCTGTGGGGAAAATAATCTGCGGTAATTATGGTAGGGGAGTTCGGCTCTCCTACCTGCATTTTAAACCGACAAATTTATCAAAATGAGTCCCCAGCCTCTATGTTGGCAATAGCAATAATATAAATGAATATGGAGGCAGTTTCAATGTCTCTGCTGTAGGTTATACAGATTTAACAACGTAAAATAGGTATCCAAACCGGAAAGAAATTCATAAAATGAAACAAATTACATGCTATGAAACTAAAACTATTTTTATTCGTATCCATCATTTTGCTTTTTGTTGCTTGCACTAAGCCGCAAGGTCAAGTGCTTGAGGTCACTCCCACGGGTGAAGGCAGTAATGCTACGGCTGTGCTAACTATTGACGGGAAGCAGATATTCGAGACACAATGTTTCATAGGACAGAACGGAGTGGGTAAAACCCGTGAAGGCGATAAGAAGACACCTCTTGGCGAGATGCGAGTTCTCGAAGCATTTGGCATATTGCCCAATCCGGGTACATCGATTCCGTATATTGATGTTACCCCCTCGGTTTTCTGCTGCGACGACAGTAACTATTACAACCAGATAATAGATACTGCCGCTATGCATTATCCTTCGTGCACTGGCGAGGAGATGTACTCGTATCAACCGCATTATAACTATGGTCTTACCACTTCATATAATGAAGAAGGTATAGAAGGACTCGGTTGTTGCATATTTGTGCACTGCAAAGGTAATAACCCATACACAGCCGGTTGCATAGCACTCGACGAAGATAAGATGCGCGAACTGCTTGTGCGTTGTGATACTACACTTCGAATAATAGTGAACCCAATGCCTGAATGTTATGAATAGATTGTATCGTTGTTGTTTGTTATTAGTGCTCTTTGTGTTGTGCCCGATGCCGGTGCTGAGGGCTGCGACGTTCTTTCCTTCGAGGACTGACTTTCGCGATGAGCAGATATATTTCGTTATAACCACTCGTTTCTACGATGGCGACCCTTCGAATAACACTCAGTGTTGGGATAACCAAGCCAAGAACGAAGGCGACCCTGCGTGGCGAGGCGATTTCAAGGGTCTGATAGAGAAGCTCGACTATATAAAAGCACTCGGGTTTACCGCCGTGTGGATAACTCCGGTAGTAGAGAACGCTTCGGGTTACGACTACCACGGCTATCATGCCCACGACTTCTCTCGTGTTGACCACCGCTACGAATCGGAGGATGTATCGTTTCAGACACTAATCGACGAAGTGCATAGTCGCGGAATGAAACTTATTCTTGATATCGTACTTAACCATACCGGTAATTTCGGCGAGCGTAATCTATGCCCGTTGTTCCGTCGCGATACAGAAGCCGACCAGAGCGATATGGATGCCTGCATGATACCGCTTACGACCGGCGAGGGAGGACTGTTGCCCGACAACTACCTGTCGCTTGGGGGCAACAAACAATATGCGGCGCGGTTGTCGAAGATGAAGAACACCCCCGACGAGAACGGCAAGACACAGAACTACGACTCGCATAATCACTATCACCATTATGGCAATTTCAACTGGGACGACCCCTCACGATGGTGGGCACAGATAGCAGGCGACTGCGTTGACCTCAACACCGAAAATCCAGAGGTGTATAATTATCTTGTGGCATGCTATTCGAAGTTCATTGCAATGGGTGTTGACGGCTTCCGTATTGATACCGGCGGCCATATACCCCGACTGACTTTCAACAAGGCTTTCATACCCGCTTTTCTTGAGGCAGCCGACAAAGCTAAAGATCGCCGTGGAGGAACGCCTTTCTATATGTTTGCCGAGATATGTACCCGCTATACTACTATATGGTATCGCGAACATCCTAACCTCTCGTCGCTCTATTATACTTGGGCAGAGAACAAAGACTATGCATGGGATACGTCGGCTGAGTCGTGGTACGACATAGTGGCATGGGAAGGCGATAAATGCGATACACATCAGAATCATAAGTCGTGTCAGCAGCAGGCAACCGACGACTTGAATAACAAATCGGCTCAGCCCACTTCGCAAAACGCTTTGCTTGCAGGTAACGACTACCACTTGCCCGACTATTCGCGTGCCTCGGGTTTGCATGTGATTGACTTTACTATGCACCATTGTTTTGAGACGGCAGAGTCGGCATGGCGGGTGGCTACACCTGATAACGACAAGTACTACAATGATGCCACATGGAATGTGGTGTATGTCGATTCTCACGACTATGCTCCTAACGGCGCTCCCGAGGACAAACGCTATTCGAAGTCGCAAGCGAACTGGGCGGAGAACCTCTGCCTGATGTACACCTTCCGTGGCATACCGTGTCTTTATTATGGTTCGGAGATAGAGTTTAAGAAAGGCAAGACAATAGACAGCGGCACTAACATAGCCCTGCGGGAGTCGGGGCGCGCCTATTTCGGCGGATATATAAAAGGCGATATTACTACTACCGACTTTGCCGAGTTTGCCGATGCTTCCGGAAATATTGCTCAGACACTTGCTCATCCGCTTGCGCAACACATACAGCGACTTAGTAAGATACGTATGGCAGTACCTGCTTTACGCAAAGGACAATACAGCACGGCGGGTTGCTCGGGCAAAATGGCGTTCAAGCGTCGCTATACCGATGCCACAACCGACAGCTATGCACTTGTTACCATATCTGGCAATGCTACCTTTAGCAATATATTGAACGGAACATATACCGACTGCGTAACGGGCGATATTCAGACGGTAACCAACAACACTTTGTCGGTCAACTGTCCGGGGCAAGGTAATATGCGCGTTTATGTACTCTCAACAGATAAAACTTCTGCGCCGGGAAAGATAGGCGACGACGGGCAGTATCTCTATGCCGCTTCACCCCGCAGTATATCTGACCCTGTATGGGATGGCAGCGAGGAGGAATTAGTAGGAGTAACACCTGAAACACACGAGGTTCAGACACCTTGCCTGAGTTCTGAAGACGAGGTGGTGGCTTTTCTCAGTAAATCGTCGGATTTCGGCAATTATGTGTATTGCTATATGTGGTACACCGAAGGCGGCAAGGCTACTCAGTTGTGCGGCTCGTGGCCGGGGAAGAAAGCAGTGAATATTGGTAACGGCGTCTATAAGTATGTGCTTGACGATGACGGGTTCTCTCTTGCCGACCATCCTTCTACAATGATAATATGGAACGACGGTAACAACAATCAGACACAAGACCTGAAGTTTGTTAACCATGGTATGTATTCAGGCAATAACAAAGGTGATATAAAGCAGACATCGGTTGTGGAATTGCTATGCGAAGATGTCCCCGACGGGTTAGAAACGCCGACGATGGCACCTGCGGTGCGTAAGGTACTGATAGACGGACAACTGTATATAGTAGTAGGAGAGAATATGTATGATTTATTAGGACGTGAAAGGAAATGATGGAAAGATTAAAAATATTGCTTTTAGTTTGTCTTAGTGGCTTGATGGTGGCTTGTGTGAAGCACGAAGTAGCTAAGCCTTCGGTGTGTTACTTCGGGTCTTCGGTATGTCGCGGAGAAGGAGCCGACTCGTTGCGCGGTTATGCCTATCAGGTAGGTGAGCAGTTGCCTGAAGGTTGGAGTTATACCAATCTGTCGGTGAATAGCAATAACACCTACGACCTGCTTGCCCGATTCGACGACATACTTACAACCGATGCCAAGTACGTGGTTATCGGTCTGTCGTTAGGAAACGAGCATTTACATGAAGCGGGCGAGGCGGCAGTACTCTCGTACACTGAGAATATGCAGACGTTGATACGTATGTTGCGCAACTTAGGCAAGGTGCCTATAGTTACGAATAACTACACTCGGGCCGACTTCAACGAAGTGGATTATCGCGATATACAACGTGTGAACCTCGGGATGCAACAATGGGATGTGCCCACCATCAATCTGTGCGGCGTGATCGACGATGGTGCCGGACATTGGGCAGAAGGGTATTGGAACGGCACAGATATATATCACCCCAACATGGCAGGGCACACTGAGATGATGACGGCTTTCCCGCCTTCACTTTTTGAGGCACTCGAACAGAAGAAACCGATGCCGGAAAGACCGTCGCAGCCCTCAGCACCTGCACCGGATATGCGGGAAAAGGTTGTGAAAGTAAGTTTCGAACCTGAGGGTTTGCTTCATTCATATACTCTTTCTTATATGCTCGGAGATACCACCTACACCGTTGTTCATTCGCATGCGCGACAGCTGACATGGCATTATAAGAATGCTCAATGCGTGAGTCAGGCTGCTGATAGTGTGGTGCGTAAGAGCTTTGCAGTAGAGGGTAGGCAGTTGCACGACCTGTTTTTCTACCGTTCGGCTCTTAATCCGCTTGAGGTGAAAGCATTGTCGGACGGTGGTATGCTCCGCTCCTCGCTTGATATATATGCGCCAATATTTTTTGGGAACAAGGTGAAAGACGATAATTTGGCACAATCTTTGACGCAGATAAAAAGTGTGGTGTATTAATGTTTTTAATGTACACGCTAAACACTGAACTATAAACACTAAACTATAAACACTAAACAATCATATTATTAACCTTATTAAACAAAATTAACATGAAGAAATTTTTCTCTCTTGTAGCAGCGTTGGCATTTGCTTTTGCTGCTAATGCTACCGACTATTATTTTGCCGGTGCAGCAAATGGTTGGTCGAACAACACGACCAAGTTCGAGCAGGTAGAAGGTGTTCTTACCGTTGCCTTCGACAATTTCAGTGGTGAGTTTAAGATTACCACAGGTTCTTGGCATCCACAGTGGGGCGCACAGCAACAAGGCGACAAGATTAAGTTGGGCGAGCCTTATGTATTGGCAAAGTGCAACGACACAGAAGAACAGCCCGAAGCTGATGTCCCGAATCTCGGCGTCGAGTTGGCAGAAGGCAAGCACTATGAGAATGCCAAACTTACTCTTACTGAAGAAGGAGATAACCTGGTGGTTACCCTCGTTGCCGGAACTCTCGTTGATAACGCTCCGGACCCTGAATGGTATCTTACAGGCGAGTCGGTAGGTTGGAACGAGAAAGCCAAAGGTTTTGAATTGGTAGAAGGTGTTCTTACCGTTGAGGTAGAAGACTTTTATGGCGAGTTCAAAGTAACCAAGGGTTCGTGGCATCCACAGTGGGGCGCACAACAAGCAGGCGACAAGATTAAGTTGGGCGAGCCTTATGTATTGGCAAAGTGCAACGACACAGAAGAACAGCCCGAAGCCGATGTTCCAAATCTCGGAGTTGAGTTGGAAGAGAACTATCGTTACAAAAATGCGAAACTGACTCTTACCATTGGCGAGTCGGAAGAGGTAACAATCACTCTTGTAGCCGGTACACTATACGATCACTCGGAGGTTCCTGCAACCTATCAACTCGTAGGTGCTTGCACTAACAACTGGTCAACAACTGATGCTATACAGTTCGAGCCGGTAGAAGGCGTGCTTACCGCTGTTGTTCCCGACCTCAATGGTACATTCAAAATCATCCAAGACCGCGGTTGGGCTAACCAATGGGCAACCAACTGGGAGACCGGTGCAGGTTTGGAATTAGGTGAGCCTTATACTCTTGGTGCAAAAGATGGCAATAATGAACCCAAGAACCTTTCTTTGGCTAATCCTTTCGGTGGTTATAAGAATGCAGTCCTCACCCTCGAAGTAGGCGAGACAATGGTGCTTACTCTCGTTTCCGGTGAATTCTATAAGACAGAGGCCGATTGGTTCATCCCCGGCACATGGAATGGCTGGAAATGCGATGAGACTGCTAAGTTCACTGCCGTTGAAGGTAAGGAGAATACTTACGAGTTCCTTGTAGCAGAGTTCGGTGGCGACTTCAAGGTTGTATATGGCAATTGGGCTGTTGAGTTCGGACAGAATGCTGAAGGCGATGTATGGGAAGTTGGTAAATCTTACCTGATGACCTATCCTGCAGCAGGCAATGGTAACCTCCACAATGCAGACGATGCAGCAAGATTCGTTGACGTAACTATCACTATCGAGGTTGACTACGAGAAGGCAGAGGTTAATCTGCTCATCACCTCGGAAGGTACAGGCGTTGAGAATCTCGTTAACAGCGAGTTGAAGGCTTACAAGACTATCGAAAACGGTCAGATTGTAATATATAAGAACAATAAGAAATATAATGTTCTTGGTGCAGAACTCTAATTCTGTTCGATTAGTACAGGGCGGCTGATTACCGCCCTGTATTGCTTTTATGTATTATAAACACTAAGAATACCATGAAAAGACTAAGTCTATTACTCTTTGTCGTCATGTCGGCGGCAATGATTTCTGCACAATTGTATCTTAATCCTCAGGCTCCGATAGAAGATCGTGTGGAGGATGCTCTTGCCCGTATGACCCGTCAGGAGAAGGTGGCGATACTCCACGCACAGTCAAAATTCTCATCGCCCGGCGTGGCTCGTTTGGGTATTCGCGGTCTGTGGATGACTGACGGTCCTCATGGCATTCGTCCGGAGGTGATGTGGGATGAATGGAATCAGGCAGGCTGGACCAACGACTCGTGCACTGCTTTCCCCGCTCTTACCGGTTTGGCAGCTACGTGGAACACCGACCTTGCTTTTCTCTATGGCAAGATGCTCGGCGAGGAAGCTCTTTACAGAGGTAAGGATGTGGTGCTCGGTCCGGGCGTGAATATCTATCGCACTCCGCTTAACGGGCGTAACTTCGAGTATATGGGCGAAGACCCTTATCTTGCGTCGCAGATGGTTGTTCCCTATGTGCAGGGCTTGCAGGGGAATGGCGTGGCAGCGTGTGTTAAGCATTATGCTCTCAATAACCAAGAGGTGAACCGCCACGGATATAATGTTAACGTATCCGACCGTGCTCTCTACGAGATATATCTGCCGGCATATAAGGCAGCTGTTCAGCAAGGCGGAGCTTGGTCGATAATGGGCTCGTACAATCTTTATAAAGGCGAGCATGCGTGCCATAACAAGTACTTGCTTCGCGATATCTTGCGCGACGAATGGGGCTTCGACGGAGCCGTAGTCTCCGACTGGGGTGGTGCTCACAACACCGACGAGGCAGTGGCTAACGGTCTCGACCTTGAGTTTGGAACATGGACCAATGGCACCACTTCTAACAACAAGGAGTACGATAATTATTTTCTTGCCGACCCGTTCCTTGCCGGATTGCAAGAAGGCAAATATACCGATGAGCAACTCAACGAGAAAGCACGTAATGTGTTACGGCTTATCTTCCGCACCTCGATGAATAGTCAGAAAGGTTTCGGTTCGATGGTATCTGCCGAACACCGTCTCGCAGCCCGTCGGATAGCAGCCGAGAGTATCGTGCTCCTGAAGAATGAGGGCGCTCTGTTGCCGCTTTCAACCAGCGCGAAGGTGCTTGTGGTGGGAGAGAATGCTATCAAGATGATGACGGTAGGAGGAGGTTCGTCGCAACTTAAGGTAAAGTACGAAGTGTCGCCTTTGCAGGGTATAGAAGACAAAATTGCTAATGCTAACAAGATTCTGCCTGATAATAAGGGTGGTGTGAAGTACGAGCGAGGTTATACGAGTGGACCGAATATCATACAGGATGCTATCGATTTCGGCGAGAAACTCGACGAAACGCGCTCAGAACAGCAACTGCTCAGCGATGCCGTGACGGCTGCTAAAGAAGCTGACGTGGTGGTCTTTATAGGCGGACTGAATAAGAAACCTCATCAGGATTGTGAGGATTCCGACCGCGAGAGTTATGGCTTGCCATACGGACAAGACCAACTGATAGAGGCATTAGCGGCTGCTAATAAGAACATCGTAGTAGTTAATGTGTCGGGCAACGCTGTGGCAATGCCTTGGCTGCGAAAGGTGCCGGCTGTGGTGCAGGCATGGT
The DNA here is from genome assembly GCA_017450605.1 of Paludibacteraceae bacterium. Lineage (GTDB taxonomy): Bacteria > Bacteroidota > Bacteroidia > Bacteroidales > Paludibacteraceae > Colicola. The sequence goes on from JAFSTG010000018.1 coordinate 14,844, forward strand.
ATAACGGCTCGGAGTCGGGAAATGCTTTGGCTGACGTGCTGTTTGGCGATGTCAATCCGTCGGGACGTTTGCCCTTCACTTTTATGCAGCGACTTGAGGACTATCCCGCTCACCAATATGGTGCTGAGGGCTACCCGGGAGTTGATAATCAGGTGTATTACAAAGACGATATATTCGTAGGCTACCGCTATGCCGACAAGGAAAAGAAGGTTACTCCGCTGTTCCCGTTTGGTCATGGACTGAGTTATACTACATTCGAATACGGTAAACCTCAGTTGTCGGCTAAAAACATGCCGGCCAATGGGTCTGTCACTTTGCGCGTTGATGTAACGAATACGGGTCTGCGTGTTGGGCGCGAGGTCGTGCAACTTTATATAGCTGATAAGAAATCGTCGTTGCCCAGACCCGTAAAAGAGTTGAAGGCTTTCCAAAAGATTCAGTTGCAACCCGGTGAAACGAAGACGGTTGAGTTCGTGATAACGAATAGTATGTTGCAGTTCTTCGACCCCGATAAGCATGCATGGGTAGCAGAACCCGGCGAGTTCGATGCCATAGTAGGAGCATCGGCGGGCGATATCCGTGGCAAGCAGACGTTCAGACTGTAGAAAAGCCATCAGCCGGCAACCGCGAATAAAATATTTGGTGGAGTAAAGAAAAATTTGTAAGTTTGAAATTATTTTTATAACTTTGCTGCTTGAAATAATATAAGTTTCTAAATGGGCTTTATGCTGAGGTGGATTAGAGACTTAGCGGGCTTTATATGGAAGTGGATTAAGAGGGCAATATATAGAAATAGTTTGCAAAACAGTTACGAATGAAATCAAAACATTTCCTTATTGCAGCAGCACTTATTTTGTCGGTTAGTGCGGGTGCTCAAGTTCGTCGTTTGAGCAATAATATCTATGTGTCGTTAGGTGGCGAGTATGCGGGGTTGTTTGATAATCAGCGTATAGCCAAGCCTTCGTTTGGTATAGGAGGAGACTTGGGATTTGGTTACGAGTTGCAATATAATCGTTTCTTGTTCGATGCAGGTTTGTCGTTCTCCTTCGACCATATAACCTCGAAAATTGGCGACACGACTATCGTCTATCGGGCAGTCGATTCTGAGGGCGATTCGTTCGTTTATAATCATTTATATAGAAATAACAAGTATGCATTCAACATACTGAACTTGAATATTCCTTTGCTGTTCGGCTCTCGCTTGGGCAGCAATTTCTATTTTCTTGCCGGCGCACGTGTCTCACTGAATTTCTATGGTAAGGCTCTCTCTAATACATTGTTGACAACTTCAGGCTATTACGACCGTTACATAGGAGAGTTCGTCTCGTTACCCAATCATTATATTTTTAATGACAAGCCGGTGGAGAACAGTCGCCAGTTTGCTTTGGCGGTGGATGTTGCAGTAGGGGGGGAGATAGGTTATATCTTCGGCTCATACACTCGAGAGACAGGCTTTGATGTTCCACGCAATAACACACAGTTCCGATTGAGTGCCTATGCTTATTACGGATTGCTCAATAGTCATCCACGTTCAGGAGGGGTGAAGAGTTTCGGACCGATGTTCGACTATACGGGTGGTGGTAGCGAGGCTATTAATTATGTGATGAACAGCGTCTATCTGTCAACTCCCGCTGCCGATGCTTATATTAACAGATTGACCGTCGGTTTGAAGTTGACTGTTCTATTTAAGATGCCCGAACCTAAGCGTTGTGTTATGTGCGAAGAAACTATTACGCCGCGCCGCTCAGGTGGCTCAGGGCGTTTTGAATACGACCGAATGGTAGATGCCCAAAAGTAATGTTTTATTGTTTTAATGTTTTATTATATGCGTTTGATTACTGAAAATATGCGTCGAGTGATAGTGTTGTTACTATCGGCGTTTGTATTGCTTGCTGTAGCACCCGAGTTGAGTGTGGCTAAGGCTGCACCCGTAAAGAAAAGTGCAGTCGATCAGCGTAAAAAAGCACAAGAGCAGAAGGCTAAGCAGCGAGAGAAAGAACGTGCTCAAGCTCAGAAAAAGCGCGAGCAGAAGGCTAAACAAAAAGCGCGCGAGCAGGAACAAGCCGCAAAGCAAAAGGCTCGCGAGCAAGAACGACGCAGTAATCAGAAGGCAAAGAAAGACGATAGAAACGAGGTCGAATCGTATAACCAAAAGGTTGATCAGATAAAAAAGCATAATCAGCGAGTAGCAAAGTATCAAACGCGCGACATCCACCATTATCTCGGAGTTTGGGGCTTTGCAGGATATTCAGCTCTCTTCCGCACTTTCAATACTGCTACCGATTTCACCGATAAAACCGTAGGAGGATTCGGTGGGGGAGCAGGACTCGGATATATGCTCAAGTATAAGAACTTCCTGTTCAACACCGGAGTGGAGTACGAGCAGTATAACTCTATAAACAAAATATTAGGTACCGACGGAACGGTCTTTACACGCTCGTTTAATATGTCGCCTTATCCCTCTATGCAGTACAACTACACCTTCAATGATATGTTGGACAATTCGAGGGTGCGGTATGTGCAGTTGCCCGTATTGTTCGGAGGAGAGTGGAACGATTTCTATTTCCTTGTAGGTCCGAAGGTTGGTATGAGTTTCGGTAGCGAGTCCGCTACTTCAGCGTTGGTAACTACCGACATCGTCGATAAGGAATTGATAGGGCCGTTGTCGGAAATGATAAATCACACGTTGGTTACCAACGAACCATATAATAGGAGTCCGAAGGTTGTAGAATATGGTAAGTTAAGTTACGGACTAAACTTAGCGGCTCATTTCGAAGCCGGAATGTATTTGGACCGTTGGATCAAACCTAAAGATGAGGACGCGTCAAAGCAGAAAGCACGTAATAAGAACAAACCTTCGTTCGCCGAAAATCTACGATACAGAATAGGTGTGTTCGCCGACTATGGAGTCCTTAATATTCAAACAGCAAGTAACATTAAATATCCAAATGAGAATCTGCCGGTCGCTTTCAATGATGCTACTAACCCGCTTGACCTCAGTATGCGTCCGGTGATGTCTATCGGTCCGGCGCGAGATGCTAAGGTCAATCCTTTCCTCGTTGGTGTGAAGTTCGCTATCTTCTACGAACTGCCGCGAAAGCAGGCAAAGATGCTGCCGTTCCCACCCGAACCTATGCCGCGTATGTCGGCACTCGTTTTGGATAGTGCTACCAATCAGCCACTTCCAGGTGCTATGGTTTCAATATATAGCAAAGAACGTAATCGTACTATTGCCAAGACTACCAACAGGGCAGGATTTGTGGTACATAAGTCGCGCCGTGGCGATTACAGCCTGTCGGCGCAACGACCGGGCTATTACCCAAGCGACAGTGTGGCTTACCACCTGGAGTCTGACCTTGCTGATACCGTATTCCTCTATTTGGCTAAGATGCAACAGCCTGTGGAACCATACCTCGTCGGTTATGTGCGCGATGCCGAAACGAAAAAACCGTTGGAGGCTTCCGTATTGGTGCGTGATGTACAGAGCGGACAGATACTTTACGAAGGACAGGCTGCCGACGATGGAGTGTTCATGACAACATTGCATGCAGGCAGTTATAAGGCACATTTGTCGATGGCAGGTTACATGCCTCTCGACGAGTCATTCAAGTTCGAGGCCGACACTGTAGTACTTTATATGCAGCGCATAAAAGAGGGTAAGAAAGTAGTGCTGCGCAATATGTTCTTTGCTACTAACAAAACGCAGATATTGCCCGAGTCGGAAGAGGCTCTTACTACATTGTTCACCCTCTTAAACGAAAATCCGTCAATTTCAATTTTGATTACCGGTCATACCGATGCCGTAGGTTCCGACGCTTCTAACCAGCGCTTGTCTGAAGGTCGTGCCAAAGCTGTACGGGAGGCGTTGATAACAAGAGGTATTGATGGCTCACGAATTGCTGCCGAGGGCAAGGGAGAGAGCGAGCCTGTCGCAACTAACGATACCGAAGAAGGACGCGCGCTTAACAGGCGTGTTGAAATAACGATAACATCAATGGATAAGACCGACTTGCTCGAAGTCGAAATCGAAAAAATAGGGAAGTAAACTAATCAACAACGTCGAACTTGAAAAAAGAGGTGCACCTTATGTGATGCACCTCTTTCTTATTACGCATTCTTCAACTTTGCATACTCTTTTGCTTCCACCTTTATGTATTAGAAAGGTTGGCGGAAGGTGCAGCCTTCTTTCCAGCGGGAACAGCCATAAGAGCTGTTCCCTCTGATTATCACTCCTTTCCCGCAGACGGGGCATCGGTAGCCGGCCTTGTCTTGTCGGACTTCGTTAACCACATCGCTGGTGAGTTGTTTGAGTTCGTCTAAGAATGTTCTGCTCTCGTATTCTCCGCGTTCTATCTGACGGAGTTTACGCTCCCAGATACCTGTGAGTTCTGCCGATTTGAGTAGAGGAGTGTGCACCGTTCGGATAAGTTCTATGCCTAATGCGGTGGGTGATAGACTTTTGCGCTCTCGCTGAATGTATTTGCGTTGGAAGAGTTTTTCTATTATTGCGGCTCTGGTAGAGGGCCTGCCTATACCGTTCTCTTTGAGTGCCTCACGTAGTTCTTCTGAATCGACCGTCTTGCCTGCTGTCTCCATCGCTCTTAGCAGTGTCGCTTCGGTGTAAGGTTTCGGTGGAGTGGTCTGTTTCTCTTGTAAAAACGGTTGGTGTGGTCCTTGTTCATCTTTTACGAAGTTGGGCAGGATTTTATCCTGATTGTCTGTACTTTCCTCGTCTGCTTTGGATGTGTCGTCTTGCGGCTTGTTCTCTTCTTTTGGCTGTTTGCTGTTTTGCTCTTGCGCCCATACTTCTCTCCAGCCTTGTCTTATTATTTGCCGTCCGGTAGCTTTAAAATGCGGATTCGTCTCTTGTTCGGTTAGTGCCTCGCCGATGACGGTGGTATTAGCAACTTGGCAGTCTGGGTAGAATGCTGCTATAAATCTTGTGGCTACAAGCTCGAATACACGTCGTTCTTGTTCAGTGAGGTTGTTGGGCTTCTGTCCCGTAGGGATGATGGCGTGGTGGTCGGTTACTTTCTTTGAGTCGAAGACACGCTTTGACTTCGGGAGTTTTTGCGGCTTGCCTGTTGCCGTCTGTTGCTCTCTTAAAATTTCTCTCAGGCGGCCTATTTGAGGAAAGTAGTCTTCTATCCCTTTCAGAATTGATGGTACTTTGGGGTAGATGTCGTCGCTCAGGTAGGTCGTATCTACGCGAGGGTAGGTGGTAACGTGTTTCTCGTAGAGCGACTGTATGAGACGGAGTGTCTCTTCGGCTGAGAAGTTGTATTTCTTGTTACATTCTACCTGCAGAGAAGTGAGGTCGAAAAGTTTAGGAGCGTACTCGGTCGCTTTCTTCTTCTCGACGCTCACAATGTGAAATTCGGTGTTTTCCACACTTTTCAGTAGCGCTTGGGACTCGTCGGGATTAGTCATTTTGCGATCTTCCTCGTCGGCGATGAAAGAAAAAACGGTGTCTCGATAGTTGGTTTTGAGTTCCCAGTATGTAGTTGGCTTAAAGCGTTGTATCTCGAAATGTCGCTTGACGATGAGAGCAAGTGTCGGTGTTTGTACTCTCCCGATTGATAGTACTTGCGATTTCTGGCCGTCGCGGTGTGGGTATCTGATGGTGTAGGCTCTGGTGGCATTCATTCCTAAAAGCCAATCGCCTATAGCACGCATAAGTCCGGCTTCGTAAAGCCGCTGATATGCAGATTGGTCGGCAAGTTGCTTGAATCCTTCTCTGATGGCTTCTTCGGTGAGAGATGATATCCAGAGCCGCTTGACCGGCACTTTGCAGCCCGCCTTCTGATAGACCCATCGTTGAATGAGTTCGCCTTCTTGTCCGGCATCGCCGCAGTTGATTACTTCTGTGGCTTGTGAGATAAGGTTTTTTATTATGTTGAATTGTTTTTGAATTCCGGGCTCGTTGGTTACCTTTATGCTGAATCGCTGGGGTATCATTGGTAGAAGCGACATATCCCAGCGTTTCCACGTGTCGTCGTATTCGTTAGGGTCGTACAGGGCGCAGAGGTGCCCAAAGGTCCAGCTCACGCAGTATCCGTTGCCTTCCATGTATCCGTCCCGTTGCTGAGTCGCACCTAAGACACGTGCTATGTCTCGCCCAACAGAGGGCTTTTCTGCTACGCAAAGAATCATGTAAGTTGAATGTTGAAAAGTGAAAAGTAAAATCTGAAATCTTATTCCACGTTGCAAAGGTACTATTTTATTTCTTTACGGCAAAATTTTGTATATTTGAAAATAATGTGTAATTTTGCAAATTGAATAGTAGGGGAATTTGAAAGAGAATGTTTCCCCCGTGGTGGATTCTGAATAATATGTAATTAAATTAACAAATAAAATAAGATACTAAGATGTTAAAAAGTCCTTTACAAATTGCGCGGGCAGCATATCAGCCCAAGATGCCCAAGGCATTGAACGGTAGCGTTTGCCTGCAAGAGGGTGAGAAAACCCAATCGGTAGCCGACCAGGAAGCTATCAAACAATTGTTCCCCAATACCTATGGCATGCCTATCATCCGTATGGTTAGCGGCGAGGAGAAATCCGTTGAACCGTTTAATGTAGGTGTTATTCTTTCGGGTGGTCAGGCACCTGGCGGTCATAACGTTATCTGCGGTCTGTTCGACGGGCTGAAGCGCTTGAATCCGAAGAACCGGCTTTACGGCTTCCTTGGCGGTCCGAGTGGCCTTATCGAACATAAATATTCAGAACTTACTAAAGAGATTATCGACGAGTATCGTAATACCGGAGGTTTCGATATCATCGGCTCGGGAAGAACAAAACTCGAAGAAGAGTGGCAGTTCGACAAGGGTATTGAGATTTGCCGCGAACTCGGTATTAAGGCTATCGTTATTATTGGTGGCGACGACTCGAACACCAACGCATGTGTTCTCGCTGAATACTATATGCAGAAAAATGCAGGTATTCAGGTTATCGGCTGCCCGAAGACAATCGACGGCGACCTTAAGAACGAGCAGATAGAGACTTCTTTCGGATTTGATACCGCATGCAAGACTTACAGCGAACTGATAGGTAATATTCAGCGTGATGCTAACTCTGCTAAGAAATATTGGCACTTCATCCGTTTGATGGGGCGCTCCGCTTCGCATATAGCACTGGAATGTGCTCTGCAAAGTCAGCCGAATATTTGTCTTATCTCGGAGGAAGTGGAAGCTGAGAACTATACTCTTAACGATATAGTAGATCAGATAGTTGAAATTATTGTTGCGCGTGCAGAGGCAGGACTGAACTTCGGTACTGTGCTTATTCCTGAAGGTCTCATAGAGTTTATTCCTGCAATGAAAAAACTTATTCGCGAACTCAACGATATTCTTGCTAACAACGACGAGTTTGCTTCGTTAGATACTAACGACGAGAAACGTCAGTATGTAAAAGGTATGCTCTCTCCAGAGAGCCGTCAGGTATATCGCGACCTGCCAAAGGGTATCGCCATGCAACTCACACTCGACCGCGACCCTCACGGTAATGTTATGGTTTCGCAGATTGAGACAGAAAAACTGCTCATTGAAATGGTCGCTAAGAAACTCGCTCAACTAAAGGGAGAAGGCAAGTACAAAGGAAAGTTCTCGGCTCTTAATCATTTCTTTGGTTATGAAGGTCGTTGCGCCATACCTTCGAATTTCGATGCCGACTACTGCTACTCGCTTGGTATCACTGCTACTCACCTGATAGCCAACGGTAAAACGGGCTATATGGCACTTGTCCAAAACCTGACTGCTCCTGCAGCAGAATGGCAAGCTGGAGGAGTACCTATCACTATGATGATGAATATGGAACGCCGTAGCGGTAAACTCAAACCCGTTATACAAAAGGCGCTTGTTGACCTCAAGGGCAAGCCTTTCCTTTACCTCAAGGAGCACCGCGCACAGTGGGCAGACGCTAACACTTCATATATCTACCCCGGACCTATCCAGTATTATGGTCCGAGCGAAGTCTGCGACCAACCCACCCAGACTCTGCTACTTGAAAAAGGATGCAAGTAGTAAGTAGCACGTTGCAGGGTACGCCGGTTTGCAATCTGCGGTTGTTTCAAGAAATTCTCCACGCATTGACGTGCTACCTGCTACATGACGACAACCTTCATCCATGCAAATGGTGAAAAGAGAAAAATGTATCTTTTTTTGCAAAAGATTTGCACATTTAAAAAAGTTGTTGTACTTTTGCAACCGCTTTTGAGAAAAAGCGGGTGATTGTCTAATGGTATAAAGGCTATTACGTCAGATTTTGGTTCTGAAGATCTTGGTTCGATTCCAGGTTAGACAACAGTAAAACAGTATTTTAGTTATCAGCCCTCAGCTAATCAACTGAGGGCTGACGACTGAAAAGAAGTCTCTTCATTCGTAAGTGGTGAATTTCGTAAAGAATTTTGCTCTTTTTCGTTTATAGAGTTTCTTTTACTGATTAGTGTGATGGGATAGGGCAGCCTCACCGATTAGTTTTTCTGCCCGTATTGAGTAACACAACATTATTTAAAATGAGAACATTTGAACTTAAGGGCGAACTCCGCTCTGATTTCGGCAAGAAAGCTGCCAAGGCTTTGCGCAAACAAGAACTGGTTCCTTGCAACCTCTATGGTATTGGCGAGAACATCACCTTCACGGTTAACAACAACGACATCCGCAAGATGATTTACACTCCCGACACTCTTATTATCGCTCTTACTATCGACGGTAAGCTGCATCACGCAGTTATCAAAGAGTTGCAGTTCCACCCAATTACAGAGAACGTGCTTCATATCGACTTCCTTGAGGTTAACGAGCAGAAACCTGTAGTTGTTGAGATTCCGGTTCAGCTCGAAGGCCATGCCGAAGGTGTGAAAGCCGGTGGTAAGCTCTCGCTCGAAAAACGCAAACTTAAAGTTAAAGGTATTTACACCAACGTCCCCGATCGTCTGCTTATCGACGTTAGTCCTCTCGGTTTGGGTAAGAAAATGTCGGTTGCTGACCTGCACTACGACAACCTCGAGTTGGTAAACGTAAAAGAGCAAGTGGTTGTGCAAGTTAAGGCTACTCGTGCCAGTGCTGCTGCAGCTGCTGAATAATTACCTTTGCATGTTTTGGATAAGAGTGAAGAGGCTGTGCCTTTTCACTCTTAATGTATAACCACATTGTGTTGTTATGAAATATTTAATAGTAGGGTTAGGGAATATAGGCGACGAGTATCGCAATACTCGCCATAACATCGGCTTTATGGTGGTTGACCACTATGCTGCGAGCAAATCGGCAGTGTGGGACGACCGCCGATATGGCTTTGTTACATCTCTTAGAGAGAAGAATGCGCAACTCGTGCTTCTGAAACCTTCCACTTATATGAACCTGTCGGGTATGGCTGTGCGATATTGGCTTCAGAAAGAGAATATTCCGATAGAGAATCTGCTCGTTGTGGTTGACGATTTGAATTTGCCGTTCGGCACACTCCGGCTGCGCATGAAAGGTTCCGACGGCGGGCATAACGGACTCAAGAATATCGAGTCGTGCCTGCTGACAGCCAACTACTCGCGGCTTAGATTCGGAATAGGCAGCGAGTTCTCAACGGGGCATCAGATCGACTTTGTATTAGGAGAACTATCAACCGAAGATAAGCAGAGATTAGATGAACGACTTGATATAACCGACCGGATTATATCGTCGTTCTGCCTGCAAGGAATGGAGCGAACGATGAACCTGTTTAATGGAAAATGATGAGTGATGGAAGAAAGAGTTGATAAATACTTGTTTGCGATGCGTATCTATAAGACGCGCTCGATGGCTGCCGATGCCTGCAAGAAGGGCAGGGTACACCAGAACGGCGTTGAACTGAAGCCGTCGCGCACGTTCCGCGTTGGAGATGTGTTTACTGTTCGCATGGGCCCTATTACTCGAACTTTCCGTGTACTTCAGCTTTCAGAGAACAGGTTGGGAGCCAAACTCGTGCCTGATTATATGCAGGATATCACCAACCCCGACCAACTCGAATTGCTTGAGTTGGCACGACTTGCCGGTCGCTCCGGAAGAGACCGCGGAACAGGTCGTCCAACGAAGAAAGACCGACGAGAGATAGAGTCATTCATCTCCGACGACTACGACTTCTTCGACTTCGACGACCCAGACGAGGATTGAACCGATTCAGACGAGGATAGAGGGGATTCGGATGAAAATTGAACCGAATATTCCTAAGAAAAAAGCTGACAAACGTCAGCTTTTTTGTGTTGCTCAACCAGGACTCGAACCCAGACAGACAGAACCAGAATCTGTAGTGCTACCATTACACCATTGAGCAATATGTCGCTTTTGTTTCTAAGCCGTCTGCCCTTACGAGCATACTATTTTTCTCAAAAGCGGTTGCAAAAGTACAACAACTTTTTTAAATGTGCAAATAAAATGTGATTTTTTTTTACATGTAGAGAAAAAATCGTACCTTTGCAGCATAATTATAAACATAATACAACTGAGAATATGCAAAATTTTGTAGAAGAACTGCGCTGGAGAGGTATGCTACAAGATATTATGCCCGGCACAGAAGAACAACTGCTTAAAGAACAAACAACTGCTTACGTGGGTATTGACCCCACGGCCGACTCGCTCCATATCGGGCACCTGTGCGGTATTATGATGCTTCGCCATTTGCAGCGTTGCGGACATAAGCCTATAGCACTTATCGGTGGTGCTACCGGTATGATTGGCGACCCTTCGGGCAAATCTGCTGAGCGTAATCTGCTTACCGAAGAGACATTGCGCCATAATCAGGAATGTATTAAGAAGCAACTTTCTAAGTTCCTCGATTTTGAAAGCGATGCTCCTAATGCGGCTGATCTGGTGAATAACTATGATTGGATGAAAAACTTCTCGTTCCTCGATTTCGCACGCGAAGTGGGAAAACTCATTACTGTCAATTATATGATGGCAAAAGACTCGGTGAAGAAGCGTTTCAATGGCGAGTATTCACAGGGTATGTCGTTTACCGAATTTACTTACCAATTGCTGCAAGGCTACGACTTTGTATATCTCAATCAGCATAAGAACTGCAAGATGCAGATGGGCGGTAGCGACCAATGGGGCAACATCACAACCGGTATCGAACTGATGCGCAAGATGAACTTGGGCGAGGCATTCGCTCTCACTTGCCCACTTATCACTAAGGCTGACGGGGGTAAGTTCGGTAAGACAGAGTCGGGAAATATATGGCTCGACCGCCGCTACACTTCGCCTTATAAGTTCTATCAGTTCTGGCTTAACGTGTCGGATGCAGACGCCGAACGTTATATAAAAATATTCACTTCGCTCGACAAACAGGAGATTGACGGACTTATAGCCGAACATCAACAAGCTCCGCATTTGCGTCTCTTGCAGAAACGTCTGGCTAAAGAGGTAACAATTATGGTACACTCTGAGGACGACTACAACGCAGCTGTAGAAGCAAGCGGAATTCTTTTTGGCAATGCTACTGCCGACGCGCTTCGCCGACTTGACGAGGAGACATTATTGCAGGTGATGGAAGGTGTTGAGCAGTTCCGCATCAGCAAGAGCGCCCTTGAAGCAGGTATTCCGCCACTCGACCTGCTCGCTGTTGTTACTAATATCTTCCCATCGAAGGGAGAAGCACGTAAGACATTGTTGGCTAACGGATTCTCGATGAATAAAGAGAAACTTACAGATGTGCAGACTCCTATTGATGCAACGGCTTTGCTCAACGGAAAGTATATCCTTTTCCAAAAAGGAAAGAAAAACTACTATCTTGTAGTAGCCGAGTAAGAATATGTCAGCAATTGGTCAATCTAAAAAAGAAAACATAGCCGAATACATCCTCCATTTATGGCAAATGGAGGATGTTGTTCGTGCTTTCGGTAACGATGAGGCATTGCAGCAGAACGACTTCCTTGCCGACTTGCAGGAGATGATGCGCTCGGAGGGCGTGTTAGAGAAAGGACATGTGCAGTTGGCTGAGAATGCATTGTCTGAGATGGAAGAGTTGCACGATGAATTGCTTTCAACTCAGGCTACTTATCGTGCCGCTGTCATGCAGTTGCAACCGCAACTCAACATACTGAAAAGTAAGTCCGACAACCCCACGCAATCTGACTTGCGCATGATGTTTGTTTTTCTGTATAACATCATGCTTTTGCGCCTAAAGAAGCATCCTGTCTCCGATGATACCGAATCCATCCGCCGGCAAGTTACAAGCCTGCTCGCTTATCTGAGCAAAGTTTATAAAGAAAGCTGACTGCAATCAGCAATCATACCGGATATCTTTTCTGCGGCGCAGATACCGTCTAAAGCCGAGGATGTGATGCCCCCTGCATAACCGGCACCTTCGCCGCAAGGGTAAAGGTTGCAAATCTCGGTATGCTGCATTGTTTCTCTGTCGCGAGGAATACGCACCGGTGAACTCGAGCGACTTTCCACACCCAATATAACTGCTTCGTTAGTGATGAAGCCGTGATAGCGTTTATCGAAATCGCGGAAACCTTGTTGCAGTCGTTTGCCTATGAACTCTGGTAGCCATTTGTCGAGTCGCGACGACACTATGCCCGGCAGATACGAGCATGATGGCAGACGGAGCGACTCTCTACCTTCTACAAAATCCTGCAAGCATTGGGCAGGAGCAACATTAGGTACTGCTCCGTTTCGGAACGCGAGTTGTTCCAAATATTCTTGCAGACGTAGTCCGTCTAATCCGTCGTTGCTAACCTCAAAGTTGTTCTCTGCCATCTGAGCTATGTCGTCGGGTCGTATCTCCACCACCATGCCGGAGTTGGCGTATGGTGAGTTACGGTGCGAGGCCGACATGCCGTTTACCACACAAAGGTCAGGGGCACTACCAGCAGGCACTATATGCCCCCCGGGACACATGCAGAACGAATAGACACCTCTTCCTGCTACTTGTGTTACAAGCGAGTAAGAAGCATTGCCCAACAGGCGCACTAACTCTTGCGACTTGCGAATTTCTGTTCGCGACTTTTGGCCAAAATGATACATCAGTCGGTTGATAAGTGCCTGTGGGTGTTCTACTCTTACCCCCATGGCAAACCCTTTAGTTTCGAGTCTTATTCCTTGCTCGGCAAGAGCACGATAAGTATCGTGAGCAGAATGACCGACAGCCAAGATTACAGCATCAGCTTCTATGCGTTCTCCTTGCATAGTCTCTATGCCTCTTGCACTCCCGTTTTGTAGTATCACACTGCGCATCTGCGTGAGAAACCTCACCTCACCGCCATGTCCTATTATCGTTTCCCGCATGCGCCGTATGATTGCGGGTAAGCGGTCGGAACCGATATGTGCATGAGCTTCGTAGAGCACCGATTCGTCGGCACCGAAATAATGGAACAACTCCATTACTCGCTGCATATTGCCTCGTTTGTTGCTTCGCGAGAAAAGTTTGCCGTCGGAGAACGTGCCTGCTCCTCCTTCACCGAAACAGTAGTTTGATTCGCTGTTCAATCCTTCGTTACGGTTAAGAATGGCTATGTCGCGCTTGCGTGCCGACACCTCCTTGCCGCGCTCTACTATTATTGGTTTGATGCCTGTTTCGAGAAGTTGGAGTGCGGCGAATAAACCTGCAGGCCCTCCGCCTACTATCACAACTTTGCGCTTAGCGAAGCTGACATCTGAATATCGTGGTGTTTGGTAGCGTGGTAAATTCTCCTCGTCTGACATGAATGTCTGCACTGTCAGTAAAACATGTATCTGTCGCTGACGGGCATCAACCGAGCGTTTTATTATTCTGAAGGATGTGATAATATCAGAAGGCAGTTGCAATTGTTTTGCAACCGCCTTTCTTATTTCCGCCTCAGAAGCAGCCTGCTCGGGCGATAGTATGAGTTGTAACTGTTTCAATTATGCTTCTTTTACTGCTGTCATAATTTTCGTTTCGAGTTCCTCTGCCAGGTCGGGATTGTCTTTAAGCAATTGTTTTACGGCATCGCGACCCTGAGCTAATTTGGTATCTCCGTAAGAGAACCACGAACCTGATTTCTTAATTATGCCATACTCTACACCTAAATCGACTATTTCACCTACTTTAGATATTCCTTCGCCGAACATGATATCGAACTCAGCCTTACGGAAAGGAGGAGCCACTTTGTTCTTCACTATCTTAACTCGTGTTTGATTGCCTATCACCTCTTCCCCGTCTTTGAGTTGACCTACGCGGCGGATATCTATACGTACAGAAGCATAGAACTTAAGGGCATTACCACCGGTGGTGGTCTCCGGATTGCCAAACATAACGCCTATCTTCTCGCGAAGTTGATTGATGAAGATACAAGTGGTGTTTGTCTTATTGATTGTGGCGGTAAGTTTTCTTAGTGCCTGCGACATGAGGCGAGCCTGCAAACCTACTTTGTTATCTCCCATCTCGCCATCGAGTTCGGCCTTAGGGGTAAGAGCGGCAACAGAGTCGATAACAATGATATCAATGGCGCTCGAGCGTATCAGCTCGTCGGCTATCTCTAATGCCTGCTCTCCGCTATCGGGTTGTGAGATAAGCAGGTTATCAACATCGACGCCTAATTTTTCGGCATAGAAACGATCAAAAGCGTGCTCGGCATCGATAATAGCAGCAATACCGCCTAATTTCTGAGCCTCGGCTATTGCGTGGATGGCGAGAGTTGTTTTACCGGACGACTCCGGACCGTATATCTCTATCACACGTCCGCGAGGATAGCCTCCTACGCCAAGTGCAAGGTTCAACCCTACCGAACCACTCGGAATAACATCGATTTCTTCTACTTTGTCGTCGCCCAATTTCATAATAGCTCCCTTGCCGAAGTCTTTGTCGATCTTAGCCATCGCTATTTGCAAGGCTTTAAGTTTATCTGCTGAAGGTTCTGCCATAATAATTATTTTTAAAAATGTGATTATTAACTATATTAGTGATTATTAACTTTGCTGCAAAGATACTGTTTCTTTTTGACTTCTGCAAATTATTTACTGCATATTTTTATAGAAATATCGGCAGAAATCCCTAATTCCACATTCGCTACATTTAGGTTTGCGCGCTTGGCAGACATACCTCCCATGCAGTAAAAGCCAATGGTGGGCTTTGGGAATTATCGATTCGGGTATATACTTAACAAGTTGCTTTTCCGTTTGCAAAGGGTTTTTGCTGTTGGTTGTCAGTCCTATTCTTTCTGCAACCCGGAAGATATGCGTATCAACTGCCATTGTAGGTTGTTGCCATGCCACAGCGCACACTACGTTTGCCGTTTTGCGCCCTACGCCGGGCAGAGTCTGCAAATCATCAATATTATCAGGTACTTCGCCGCCATACACTTCACTCAGTCGGCGTGCAGTGGAGACAAGATGCTCTGCCTTACTATTAGGATAACTTACCGAATGAATATATCGAAGGATATCGTCTTTTGTGGCTTGAGCCATTGCTTCGGCAGTAGGGTAGGCTGCAAATAGGGCAGGAGTTATGAGGTTGACTCGTTTGTCGGTGCATTGGGCAGAAAGCATAACGGCAACAAGCAACTGGAATGTGTTGTCGAAATGCAGTTCGCTCTCGGCAATAGGCATGTTTTGTTCAAACCATGCAAGACAATTCTCGTATCGCTTCTGTGTGGTCAATGGGGAAAATGGTATTTATTCCGCCGGCTGGCGGACTAATGTTTATTGTAGTTATCTTAGAATGGTAATGCGAAGGAACTGAGGTCGGGGATAAACTCGTTTAAAACACCTTTTGCAGCGGCAATTTTCATTCCTTTGTCGAGCATGTTGATATTTCCTAAGCCTGAAAGCGGACCATTATAATCTTCATCTGAGTGGAAGTCTTCTGTGCCGTAGTAGATGGCGCTGAGAAATCCCACTTTGCGTTGCATGTCGGTAACATTGATGAACGACTCGGCGCAAGTGGCTCCTTCCTGCTCGAAATTATATGTTTGTAAGTCGGTAAGGAAGTCGGTTCGCGAATGTTCGAACATCCGCATAGCCATGTCGTATTGCTCTTGTGTTATTTGTTTGAGTACAAGTGCTGCAGCCAAAGCGGCAGTGGCAGCAGCCACCACTTGTCCGTCGAGATAAACAGCCACGCTGTCGCCGTTTATTTGCGACCCTCCCCAGAAGTTATATCCTGCATGTTTCTCACGGCAGAGTTTGTCCCAGTCAGCAAACAGGTTTGCACAATCGGTAGCAGCAACAGGCTGATTGGCAATTACTGCTGTCAGACTGTCGTTTATTATATTGAAATAGATTTGCTGTTTAGTGCCGTTGTCGGTTGTTCGGGAGTAGAGCAGTCCTTCCTCGGGGTTAGTTTGGTCGAGCATGAATTTCTCTTGAGTCAGTGTAGCATTGGCATCTTCTAAACTCATTTCGGCTAACTGC
>JAFSTG010000019.1 GCA_017450605.1 Paludibacteraceae bacterium
ACAAGAGAAACACGTCTGAAGCAACGCTTGAGACAACATAAACAATATAATTATGTACTTTTTCATTATTGCAATGTTTTAGGGTAATTAATCTTCGCAACTATCAATTATCGCATTAAACTCCTTCCCAATAGGCACTTCAAATTCTGGATTTAAGAGAATAGACTCGTGAGCCTTAAAGTACGTCATGGTGGGTAATTAACATTAACATATGTTGTAATATTTGAAGCATTAGTTTGCTGTAGGATATTTGAATTTGAATAATATTCAATATTGGGTTCCTCACAAAATCTCACATTAAAATATATTTTATCAGAACATGAAGTTACATCTGATATATATATGCCTCCTAAATCTCCATTAGAAAGAAATAGTGATGGATTTGTTTTTTATTAAATTTAGTGTGTTTATTAAGATTTCGGGGCAAAGGTATGCAATATATTTCAACAAAGCAAATAAAATTTGCAATATTGACAAATTAGAGGTTTAGAATGAAAATACGGCCAAGGAGCAAAACAATAAAAAAACCTCGGGTGTCAGATATAAACACCCGAGGTAAATGTTAGCAGGTAAACAAAATTTATTTTGCCCACTGCGGTATTACAGTGAGTCCGTCGAGAGCGAAATAGGTAGGAGTGAGGAATCCGTATTCGTTCTTGTCGGTTGATTCCATAGTGAAGGTAATGCCGAAGCAAACACCGAGCGGAGTGAGGTCGATCTTTGCCCATTCCTCGTTTATAAAGGTTTTGCCGTCGCGGAAGTCAGCGAGATAGTACTTAACCTCATTGCCTTCTACAACCTCGTTGTTTTCGTTGAGTGCTTTGACAGTAAGCAGCAGATAGTCTCCGTCTTTGAATGCCCGTGCGTTATAGGATCCACCGTTTTTGAGTGTTGACACCACTTGTGCGGTGTTGGTCAGATAGACGGCTTGCGGTTTGTAATCGTCGGCCCCTGTGAATGTGATGTCGCTTGTGCGGTTGAGTTTTCCGTTTGTAGCATCGTAGTAGTCGCCCCAGTAGCATGTCATGTAGGGAGTGCCTTCTCCGTTGAGTCCGCCTTTTGTTATTGCCGACTCAGGCAGAGTGGCGTCTGCTTTGTTGTTTTTGCTGACACCGTAGCCCATGTAGTAGGGGGTTTCGTAGGTCTGACCTTCGTACACATACTGCGAGACAGCGGCTCTGTGGTGGAAGGTGAACGTCTGTGCTACGAAATCGTCAACGGCAGTGCTGTAGAGTCCTGACCACAAGCCGTTGTCATCATAACTGAGGCTAGTGGTAGTGTTATTCAGATCGAGGGTCCAGACTGTGGTTTCAGTGCCGGAGTTGCAACTTGCGAGGAGCACTAACATGAGTGCTGCAACGCCAAAAATAGATTTCTTCATTTTGTTTGTTTTTTGATTGTTATTGTTAGTATTCTTAGTTTTTCAATTTTCATTCCTGACTTTTTATTACTACTACTCCCGCCACTTCGGTGGAGAGTTCGCCTATCATGGTATAGACTTCGTCGACGGCGGTCTGTATGCGTACGAAGTCGCAGTACCCGAGTTGTACGTGTATGCCATTTTGATCGACAGCCCAGTCGAGGTCGAAAGCGGTTCCGAGAGAGTCGGTGTTAGGATAGTTGTCGGCATAGCCAAACTCGAGAACCTGTTGTGCGACGACTCCGTTTTCAGCCACCATGTGTGAAGAGAGAAGGGTGCCGCTAACGTGTATGACGGTGTCGGTGAGCCATTGCGGGAAATAAGGTTGCCGATGGAAAGGATTGTTGAGTGTGGTATCGGACTTATGCCATGTTTTTTCGTAGTTATGAGTAGTCTCGGGCTTGAAATATTCAGAGCCAGCGAGTTCGTACCATGTGTCGTCGGGGAGTCCGTTCAGGTTGACGTCCTGACTTACCAGCACTATGCCGGGTTCGCTGTTGCCGGTACGTGTGCTGCCCTGAGCCATGAAAGCATTGCCGAGTACACGAAAGTCCCGTTTGTCAGGAAGGTTTTTTATGGAAGAACCGAGAGAGACAGTGACGTATCCTCCGAACCCTCCGAGGGTAATGACAGAGCCTTGACGAAGCGATTGTTGAGTCTTGAGGAGCATGTCTTGATAGGTGTCACCAACCCGGTATTCAGGTAAGATATTGACAAACTGCCCCATGGCGGGGCGGTACTCGAGGACTGTCAGAGAGTCTGAGAGAGCACCGGCAGGTACGACAGGTTCGGGTTCCTGAGTATCGGGGGAACAAGAAGATATTCCTGCCAGAAACAGGAACAGCAGCAGAGGGCAGAAAAAAACAGTATAAAAATGCTTCATCTCAATATGCCCCAATCCTCGAGGGCCTTATAAATGTATTAACTTATGGCAGGTCTTCCGACTTGTCTCCTTTGTCCTGCGTCTTCCCATCGGGCGAGGTAGCCTAACAGTGACGATATGAGAGTTTCAGGGCAAAGTTTGTAAGGCACAGTCTCTGAGAGACATTCGTTATCGTTGTGCGTTACAAAGACTTACGGCTGCGGGACAGTACCTGAATCGCACAGGTTTCCCTATTAATCTCATGGGTTGCAAACCTTTAGAGAACCATACGTAATTGTTTAATGTTTAACGCCTCTGAGGAGGCTTTTGAAAGTTGAATTATTTATATTAGCGGCTGCAAAGGTAGTAATAATTATCAGAATACAAAAATGATGAATGACAGACTTATTCGTCGGTGCGCATGTTGGCAATCACTTCATACCGGTTTTGTCCCTTATACTGAGTGAGGTTTTGCAGAGAGTCGGTAGTGATGCTGATACGTTTTTCGGATATATCTTTTTGTTTGGTGAGGTATCGTGTGATTACGAGGTTTCGCATCTCAGCCTTATGCAGAACCTGCTGCTGCAAGGAGTCGGGGGTATAGTATTCGACAGCTGCAGCGGTCAGTTTGTTCCGCTTGCCTGTGAGTTGTTCGGCATAGTGCTTGAACCCGGAGTCGTTGTTGCTGATTTTCTGTATTTTCTCGATGTCGAGCAGAGTGATGGAGCCGATGGCCTCTGTTTGCTGTTCGTAGTAACTGCGTTTGAGATTGAAGAGCGCCTGGGTTTCGACAGCCGATTTGAGATTGAACTGTTGCACCATGTTGAGTGTGACATCAGGTTGCTCGGTCATCATCTGTGCAATGAGGTCGAGTTTCTTGTACTGTTCGAGGCTGAGGTCAGGCTGTATGAGGTCAACAGGCATCTGGCTGAGGTCTCCTGCCTGAATGCCGCTTGCCTGTGCCATTGCTACGAATGGGGCGGCAGTGGCTTTCAGGAGAGTATTGCCGATGGCCCGGCCAATGACTTTCCCGAGTGAGAACTTAGGTTCGTTGAGGTTGCCCTCGACAGGCACCTCAATGAGGATTTTTCCGCTCATGTCGGTCATGAGGGCGATTGCAGACTTGAGAGGTACACTCTTGAACTCGGCTTCGGAGCGGTTGTCTTTTCGTCCGAGTTTGAGGTCGTAAATTTCTATTTTCTGCATGCCGTCGATTATGCCATGACTGAGGCTGTTGTCGCTTGTGAGAGACAATATTCCTTTGTTGACAGGGTAGGCAAACAGGTCTTCAACCCACGGTGACAGTCCTTCAAGCTGCACATTGCGCAGCATGGCGACTACCCGTGCATCTTTGTTCTTGTAGTCGAGACTGCCTCGCCAGTTGACCATCATGCTTCCGCCATCAGGCAGACCGGCGTTGAGGATGATATGGTTTTGTCCGTCGAGGGTGAGGTTTTGCGCAGAAGCACGTATGGCGCGCACCTTGTACGAAAACTTCCGGGAGAGGGTCTTGTCGGTATAGTTTATCTGAGATTTGCGCAGAGCGAGTCTGCCAACGGAGAGGCGGAGGGGAGTAGTGTCGGATGTTTTTGGAGTTTTCCGGGTCGCAGTCGTATCAGATGTTACAACAGTTTCAGGAGTTTGGGGAGCGGCGAGGAGACGGGAGATGGTGTTGCCGGTTTTGTCGCGAAGGATATTGAGTATCATGCTGTCAACAGCCAGACTGTCGAGCCTGATGTTCATTGTCTTTGGTACGATGCTGCTGATGCCGACACTTATCATGCCAACTTCTGCGATGGTCTTGCGGTCTTCGTCGCGGAGTTCGAGATTATCGACCTGCACATTGCCCTGTAGTTCTACCCCCATCACATCGTCGAGACTGCCATGTGCCACGAGGTGTGCACCGAGCCAGCCATCGATGCCTCCTGCAGAGATATGTTCCCGGATGAAGGGTAAAAGGAAGTTGAGGTCGATGTAGCTAAGGTCGGCTATGAGAGAGTAGATATTGCTCTGCATGTCGTATGCACCGCGCAGCATGACTTGTCCTGCATTGTCGGGCAGGTCGAAACGCAGACCGGCATCGGTCTGTCCTGCACCGAACTCGAGTCCCGGCACATCGAGACGCAGATGCTCGAAATCCCAGTGCTGGTTGCGGTTCTTGTCCTGATAAGATATATTTCCGTTTCTGAGGCGTATGTCGTTGAGGCTGACCCGCCACGAAGAAGGAGTGGTGTCCCTGACGGCAGCAGTGTCGTCAGAAGCAAAGCGCTGAGGCAGGTCGGAGAAGTTGAAGCGTTCGCCATCGCTCCAGACATTGATACAGAAGTCGGTAAGATGAATATGCCGCAGATAGACCTGCTTGCCAATGAGGCGCAAGAGGCTTATATTGACATCGAGTTCTTGCCAGGAAGCGAAGGTCGCGGTGTCTGATTGGTCAGTCAGACGGAGGTCTCTGATGCGGACATTGCCGGTGAGCGCACTGACACTAAGGCTGCCGATTTCAACTTGGCGTCCGATCCATTGCTGACTGTTCTTTTCTATAACGAGTTTGGCAACGGGTGAGCCTACAAAGCGAACGAGAGCAAACAGACCGAGAAGGACTGCTGCTATGATGACAAGCGGTTTGGAGATACGTTTCATTGTGAAGACAGTTTAGTTTCGTCTTTTTGCCGTTGTTCAAGCTCTTGCAGATAGAAAGTCATGTTGACCTGTTGCTGGGCGGCATCGGCAGACTGCATTTTGGAGAAAGCTTCGATAGAAAGTTTTACCCACTGCCGGGCCTGAGCAAGGTCACCGAGTATCTCGCAGGTGACAGCAATGTCGGCAGCGGCGTATGCACAATTCTCCATCAGATTAGCCTTGGACTTCTTGCCCGCTTGCTTGGACAGGTCATAGCATAGCTGCCATGTGCGGACTGCCTGCTGCCAACGCCGGCAGGTGAAATGGCGCATGCCTTCCGTGAGCAGCGAGTCGGAGTTCTCATAAAGATATCTGTCCACCGTCTCCCACTGGGGGATGAACTGTATGGCGAACTGCTCGCCTGCATATTCAGCGACATCGAGGAGCGCAGTCTGCCGGTCGGGCAGTTTGTCGAAAGCGAGATTGCTATCGTATGAAGAGCCTTCCCAGAGAAGCGTGTCGGAACGTGTGAGAGTGGAGAAAGAGCCTGAGCGGGTGGTTAGGGTCCAGGAAGTGGTGACATAGACTTGCAGATAGGCATAGTAGTTATAGTCGTCACCAAGATAGAGTTCCTCGCGGTCGTAGATGAGAATGCGGTCGAGCGAGAGGACGGCATCGGAGTTGTATGCAAGGCAAAGCGAGTCGGTCAGTTTGCGGCTGAGACTATTGCCTGCGAAGAAGGTGCCGTCAGCCATTGAGCGGTTGACAAGTCCGACAGAGGAAAAGAGTCCGCTTTCATCGAAATGCTGTGTTGCAGCGAACAGGGCACGAGTGGCAGCCTGCGCAAGGTCGATAGTCTGATTGCCTTTGTTGTTACCGAAGAGGACGAGTGCATGTCCGAAGTCATCGGGTTGCTTGACGGTATTGTTGACAATGAGCATATCGGCAGCACCGCGCGGGAAGTCTTTTGCCGCCGGCCGAAGCACATCGAGCGTGGTATGCCACTGCTGGGCAAAGCATGCACAGCATAACACATATAAGGCGGATATAATCAAGAATCTTTTCACAGGTACCAAGATTTGGCTGCAAAGATAATAAAAAAAAATTTAAAACAATGTTTGTTTCCTACAGAATACAAAAAAATGTTAGCGGATTTCATGAGATGGAATCCGCCAACAAATCAAACAGCCAGGTGTTTCTTCATTTTATCGATAATGTTTATCACTTAGGCAGGACAGTAATACGGACGATCCGATTGAGTGATGTCTTCTCGTAGACTTGCTCACGAGCACCCAGAGGATTGATTGTGATTTTGCTTTCATCTACGCCATAGTCATTGACAAGAATATCCCTAACACTCTCAGCACGTCGTTTTGCCAGTTCATCATTATATTCGACTGACCCTGTTCCTGCATCGCAGTATGCATCAAGACGCAGAGTAGCCTCGGGGTAAGCGGAAAGGAATGCAGCTACGTTGTAGTACTGAGCCTCATAATCCTGTTTGGGTTTGTCGCTTCTGATAGCAAACTCTATCAAGCCGATTTGGAACGGTTGGTCGAATGTGCCTTTCTTAGCAGCCTCGGAAAGATTCGAATTGGAAATAGGTGCAGCACGTTCAATAACAGTCTCCGTATTGTTGTAAACATAAACGGTATCCTTCTTGATATTCATGCGCTCTTTCTTTTCACGAATACCGAACTTATGGCCGCCAATATTATAGGTTGCACCTATAGTGAATGCCAAGTCAGCTTGCGTAACCGGACCGGCGACCTGCCTATGATAATCAGGCATAAACGCAGTGGACAACTCAAGATTGATATCCCAGTTCTCCGTAAGGCGATACTTACCTATCAAGCCAGCATTGCCAGTCAAACAGCCACCACCGGTAGTACCATGTGACTTAACATCAAAGACCTGAAGATAACCCAAGCCTATGAAAGGGATGATGTCCCATTTCTGCGAATCAGCCCAACCTCCCTTGATGCAACTAAGGAGCGACAATGTGAAGTCTAAATGCGGATTTATATAGAATGCTTCGTATTCGAGTGAACCATCAGACATTACTCTCGGACTGAGAGGAGCATCCGAACTACCAATCTGAGAAAAATCGAATCCCAAATCGTTAGCTCTTTCGCCACTTATAGCACCTTTCCACCACATACTCTTCAGTTGTAAGCGGAATCCAAAATAAGGCATAATCCATTTACCTACAGTGACGGAAGTGTTAAGTCGCACACCGTTGCTAGCAACGACCTCCTTTATGGAATCATTGAAAAGGATATTTCCGCCAAGTTGCAGGTCGACATACCAGTCATCCACACCTTTCCCGAAGCCATTATAAACGGTTTCAGCAGGTGCATTCTCGTCCTGAGCGAAAGTTACCACGGAAACCAGGCAACTCAATAACAATAGAAATATTTTTTTCTGCATAAGTCTTAGATGGCTATAAAGTTAATAACTAATGGTTTGTCGGGTGTGCCTAACTGCGTATCCTGTTTGAACGGGAATACCTCCGTTCCAAGATACTTATATTGCGTTTTTGCACTCCAATATTGGAAAGTAATATTGACAACTTCATCCTCAGCAGCCAAAATCTGGATATAGAATATACCATCATACAAATTGGCCACACCGCGAATTTCCTCCCCCACAAGGGCGACCATTTGGTCGTCCTTAGTGAGGAAAGGATTCAGGTTTTCCGGAAGCTGAATAGCTGCCGTCATACTAACCGAGTATTCCGCTTTATCCGTAAATGTCCAATTGGGGTTATCGTATTTATTTACGTCATTGCCATTGTTACATGACATCATCAAAACGGAGATGATGAGAACTATTACATAAATGCTCTTTTTCATAATCGGATATTTTTTACGGATTAATACTTAACGAACTTGGTTACTTCAACATTCTCACCATTAACAAGACGGAGGAAGTAGGTTCCAGCGCCCAAATCGGTGACATTGATGCTGCGTACGTAAACATCGGAGCAAACAGCGGCAGGTGTCTCAATCAAGCGTTTGCCTACCACATCGTAGATTTCCAAGTATGTAGGAGCTTCTTGTTTGAGGACAGCAGTTACATTGATGTTACTTACAGCAGGAACAGGATAAACAGCTACGTTAGCAAGCGAACTTTCAGTTTCGAAGTTGATCTCGAGCGGTTCATCAGGCGTACCTACCACAGCATTCGCTTTGAAAGGAATAACTGTTGAACTGGTGTAGGTATCACCACTTCGAACTAACACGAAGTTAACTCCATTTTCGATATCTGAACCGGCAATCGAGATACACTGCAACTCATTGTTCTCATACGGAACGGCTACTGCCTGACCGCAAATCTCGCCATTGACAATAGCATAGATAACATCGCCTTCTTGAACCATCGAACAATGTCCGAATACGCTCATATTGTACGGATAATTGCCGTTGATGCGGCGTACCGGAGCTTGATTCAATGTGCTGGCCTTACTAGGATATGTTAACATCTTATCATTATCAGGATCGATGTTCTTCAACATATAACCTTCAGTAGGTTTCATGTATTTGAGCGACCCAACCCATTCATTACCAAAATACATTGCAAAGGCATTCTGCGACTTCACGATATCACCATTCTGCGCGTTATAACCTGCAAGAGCCGTCTTAACCGGCAAGGTATTCTGAGGCAGATAACCGATGTAGTTCCAACGATTGGCAGCAATAGTAATATTTACTTTGGTCGGGTCAACAGCATTACCACTAACCGGCAGAACTTTATCAGTATTCACGCTAACCATGTACATTCCCTTGATATCGAAACCGGTCAAGCCTCCACCAATATTCCACATTTCATCTTTAGCAGAATAGGTAGCACTATGATACAAGTCTTTCACTTGCTCACCACCCAGCCATTCGGTACCATTCAATGCAGTATGAATATCGTTTAAATCATCGTTTTGAAGGTTGAATGAAATCCAATTCCAGCCTTTCTTGAG
>JAFSTG010000020.1 GCA_017450605.1 Paludibacteraceae bacterium
ATGTCATTTACTTTGGCTTCGGTGATATAGGCAAATGTGGGTACTCCGGCTTGTACATCAAACATTGTATGCACCTTTATGCCACCTTTCTTTTTGCGGAATTTTGCCCAAGTGAAAAGTGAAAGACATAGGTCGATTGTCGTGCTGTCAAAAGCATAGACATTGCCGTTCAAACTAAACTTGTCAGTTGCTCGTTTACGCCGTGCTTCGGCTATCATATAATAGGCAAAATCTTCAAAAATGCGGTAGTCTCGTTGCTCATTTGCCTTTGAAAGATTGCTCCGTGAAATGCTTTTTCCGATACCTAAATGGTACAATTTTGAGCGATGTGCTTGGAGCACTATAACGACATCTCGCAAACTTGACGACCTGCTGAGTTGCCCAAAGATAAGCGTAAGTAACTGATTCCAACAGGTATAATGCTTGACATAATGGTCGCCATTATACTTGGCGACTATGCGTCTGAACTTATCCTCATTAAGGAACTCAATAACTTGTGAGAAAATGTATTTGACTTGATTCATAAGTAGATCTGATTTTATCTACAAATTTACAAAATCAAATCGTCGCGCACAAATTATCGCTGTAACAAACTAATTTTCAATACTTCAAAGAACTTTTTCTTAATTTTTAGTGGACACTAATGAGAAATCATATCACTCTATCAGCTTCAGCAACTCTCTCACAGCATCTTCCTGCGGAATATTCTTCAGAACACACTCTTTCCCCTTGTACAAACTCACTCTCCCTCTGCCGGCACCTACATATCCGTAGTCGGCATCAGCCATCTCCCCCGGACCATTTACTATACAACCCATCACCGCAATTTTCAAACCGTTAAGGTGCTTCGTAGCAGCCTTCACCTCAGCTACAGTCTGCTGCAAGTCGAACAACGTTCTGCCACATCCCGGACACGATATATATTCTGTCTTATATAACTTAACCCTCGCCGCTTGAAGAATATCTTTAGCAAGCGTTAGCAACTGTTCATCTTCAAAATACGGATTTTCTATTATCAAATCCTTCGCTCCTGTCTTCCAAAGTTCCACACCGGTGGCAGCAGCGGCATGGAGCACGAACTTATCCCATGTTGTCTGTTCTTCGCTTCTAAAAAACAACACTCCCTCTGCTTCTTTTATCTCATATTCAGGCTCACTGCTGCACCATTCCACCAACTCACGTGCTACTGGAATCTCTGCTTCAGGCGCTTCCGACAACGACACACGCACCGTATCACGTATTCCCTCTAACAACAATCCGCCTATTCCTACAGCCGATTTCACTCTTCCGTCCTCACCCTCGCCGGCTTCCGTAACGCCAAGATGAAGAGGATAATGCATATCCTCGGCATCCATTGCATCAATCAAACAATGTACCGTATCGTACATAACACAGGTGTTACTTGCCTTTACCGACAACACAACATCATAAAAATGTTCCTGCTCGCAAACTCTTAGAAACTCCATGCAACTCTCAGCCATACCTTGTGGCGTATCCCCATAACGCGACATTATCCTGTCGCTCAGCGAACCATGATTCACACCTATACGCAATGCCGTATTATTTTCTTTGCATATTGAAAGCAATTGCACAAAACGCTCACGCAGACGTTCAAGTTCAAACGCATATTCTTCATCCGTATAGTCTATATGTTTGAATTTGCGAGCCGGGTCAATATAATTGCCCGGATTGATTCGCACCTTTTCTACCAAGGCGGCAGCAGTGTCAGCCACAGCAGGATTGAAATGCACGTCTGCCACAAGTGGGAATGTGTATCCCATTGCCGAAAGCCAGCGACGTATCTCACCTAACGACTCTGCCTCACGTCTGCCTTGAGTTGTAAAACGAACCATCTCGCCGCCCGCATGATGGATACGCAGAGCCTGTTCCAACGATGCTTGTATATCGTTAGTATCAGTATTTGCCATACTCTGCACTACTATCGGATAATCCGAACCTATACAAAGCTTACCTACATGCGCTGTTATAGTCTTCCTTCTCATTTCATATTTTAATTAACTTTCAATTTTCACCTTTCTTGTATGCGGAAAATACTTATGCAAAATTTCTTCATATCTAAACCCCTCATCCGCCATCACTGCTGCACCTATCTGACACAATCCTACCCCGTGTCCCCAGCCCGCACCATGCAAAACGAACCTCACACCTTCTGCCGTTGTAAGTTTATCTACCACAAACGCAGAACTATACAAATGCGACTTCGACAGCCATTTGCGTATTTCCAACTCTTTGCCCACCACTACTGTGCACTTTTCGCCAACGATTCGTAGTTCATATATTCTGCCCGAAGGACCCCGCTTTATTGGTACTAAATCCTCAATCTTCCCAAAATCAATTCCCGACTTTTCTTTTACCAATGTCGATAACTCCTCCTGACTATATTCTACCTTCCAACGGTAGAAATCTTTGGTTTCTTGGTCGTAACCATTCAGCACCTGGCGGAGCACACGCTTATCATGCGTGTTACAATAAGCAGGCGGCGACGTCCTTATCCAACGTTCCGCTTGCTGCTCGTTGCGTAAGTCTATATCCTCATGCGCTTCACTATCGCGCACCGACTCTAAATAACTATAATGCTCGTCAGCCCAACAGTTCTCAAACTCCTCTGTCATACCTCCACACGACTTATAGAAACGTGCATCACATATCTCACCATTCTCTTCGCTTATCAGCACCTCACCTCGTGTCGCATCTATCGCACGCTGAACATCAACCGAGGTCTTGCGTGTTATGCCTTGATAACGCTGACAATGATCGTCGGCACATACATCAAACAGATTATGTGCATCGCGCTCATACCAACGAATGATACGCTCTTCGCCATCTGCCGATATCTCTTTGTTCTCGGTATGCTCGCTGCGCTTATGAGGGTTTAATATCGGGTGCAAAAGCCAACTTCGGGAAATAACAGCATGAGCCTTAAGCAACTCTAACGACGATGTTGCCGACATCTCCGACGATATAACACTCGCCAAATAGTCTTCTACGTCCAACCTATTGATAGCCACTACCGATTCACCCATCTCCTCACCAGCAAACCTTTCGCATGCACCTGCCAAAACTCTGTCGTTGCCAACAACAAGCAACAGGTCGCCCATAAAAGTCTGGTTTTCCTCTCTCTGCCAGTGGAAATTTACGCCTATGGTTACGCCACACAAAGTAAAATTCTTGCCGCCTGTAAACAAAATATCCTTAAAGCAACGGCCATCGAACACTAACTTACCGCTCTCCACATGCACTTCTTGCTCACCGGAATAGTGCTTCCCTTCGGTTAGAAATTCGCCCCTTTGTTTCCCTTCTTCAGTAGCACACAACACATAATCACCGTCAAGCACAAAACGAACAGTACGTGCCTGCATAATACCTACCGATAACATTCCTAACTTGTCCATTGTAGCTCAATATTTAGGCTGCAAATTTACAAAGAATAACTCGCACCTACAAATTTATCTTAAATTTGTTAACCTTATATTGCAAAACCGTTTTTTTTTACTACCTTTGCAAACTGAAAAATGTTTTTATTCTTCTTTTTGAGAAGTGTTTGTTATTCTTCATTCAATGTAACCCCACTATGTTAGAAGCATTCTACAAAATCCATGACTATCAAGTTGCTCATGTTTCTGCACCCGTTAAACGCCTACTTAATAGCGAAATAGATTGGAATCACCGACTTATCGGCATTAAAGGTTGCCGAGGTGTAGGGAAAACCACATTTCTGCTTCTCAGGGCAAAAGAAGAAGAAAACAACTTCAGAGGCTCACGTCCCGAACAGGTATCAATGCATACTTCGCAATGGGCAAGACAGCAGATTTCGGCTGCCGACCGACAACTCGCATGCTCGCATGCTTGCCTCTACGTCAATTTTAATAATTTCTTCTTCGCACAACATACACTTGTCGAGTTCGCCGACTTGTTCGTTGCCGCCGGAGGTAGAAAACTACTCCTCGACCAAACATTCAAATACCCTACTTGGTCGAAAGAATTGCGAGAATGCTACTTCCGTTTTCCCGAACTGCACATCGTCTTCACCGGCTCTACTGTCATGCGTCTGACCGAAGACAACCCCGACCTCAAAGATATAGTGCACATGTACAACCTTCGTGGATTCTCTTTCCGCGAATATATCAATCTGCAAGCATATCAGGGATTCGGCAAACTAACTCTCGCAGATATCCTATCCAAGCACACTCAGATAGCAACCGATATATGCCGCCTTTGCAACCCGCTCGACTACTTCGACAATTATCTTTATCACGGCTATTATCCCTTCTTCCGCGAACAACGTAACTACGACGAGACTCTTCTCAAAACAATGAATATGATGCTCGAAGTAGATGTGCTTCTCATCAAACAAATTGATGTTACTTACCTGAGTAAAATCCGACGACTGCTCAATATCATGCTCAACGAAACACCTTGTCGCCTTAATGTCAGCCAACTAAGCGACGACATCAACACATCGCGAGCAACAATAATGAACTATATCAAATACCTCAAAGACGCACGATTGCTGAATCTGCTGTACCCCGAAGGCAAACAATTCCCGCAAAAACCTCACAAAGTGTATATGCAGAATACCAATCTTATGTATGCCGCCACCACTCGACGACTCGACGAACAAAGTATTGCCGAAACCTATTTCTATAATGCTCTGCACGCCTGCCATAAGGTAAACACCGCAGGAAGAAATGCCATGTTCGTCATCGACGGCAAACATTATTTCAACGTCTTTGCCGACCAACCGAAACGACCCGACCACCGACTAACAGCAGTCAAAAACCTGCAAATAGGTACCGAACGACTGATACCGCTTTGGCTCTTCGGCTTCCTCTACTAACTCTACTTTCTCAAGTTAACAAACTACAGGTGCGACAATTACAAATTGTCGCACTTTTTTTGCTTTTAAAAATCAACATAACAATCATATAATCATAGCCTTACGCAGGCTTTGTTCCTGTCACCTTCCTGTCACCTTCGAGTGTAGAACGAGTGATTGACGCTAATTGCTTAACATTTAGCCGCATACAATGTCGCAAAACGACAAGCGTTTGGCATTTTTTTATTCTTTCAAGAAAATCCTGTTTAAGTTGTCTATGTCGAAAAAAATGTTTACCTTTGCAAGCTTTAATATCGCTCATTCTATAATTCAAAAATATTATATTTATGGCTAAAGAAAAGAAATTCATGACAATGGATGGCAATACCGCCGCTGCGCATATCGCGTATATGTTCACAGAGGTGGCTGCTATCTATCCTATCACTCCGTCATCGCCGATGGCGGAGAATGTTGACGAGTGGGCTGCTCAAGGCCGCAAGAACATGTTCGGCGAGACAGTGCTCGTTCAGGAGATGCAATCCGAAGCAGGTGCCGCAGGTGCCGTACACGGCTCATTGCAAGCCGGTGCGCTC
>JAFSTG010000021.1 GCA_017450605.1 Paludibacteraceae bacterium
ATCGCTAACAGGCAAAATGCACCTTACAGATTTACTCAACAAAACTAATTTTCAAAATGACAAAGAACACCTTGATTCAAGTGAACCGTTATTGTTTGACTTTAATTTTTAATCGTCCATTTTTTAGTGGACAGTAGTGGTGGGTAATAGTGTTTTAATAATTCACAACTACCCGATTATGTTATTTTGTTATTTTCTTTAATTCTGTTCCAATCTTTTCTGCTGCCTTAGAATGTTTCGACTGAGGGTACTCGGTAACGAAACTGTAGTATTCGTCGTAAGCGTCGCGGGCTCGTTCTACTCTGAGTTCGCTCACACTGTTGAGTACCAACTGATACTTGGCGGCAAGAATAATCCAACTCAGTTCTTCCTGATAGGCATTGCTCGGATATTGTTTCAAAGCATTTTTTGCAACTATAACTGCCGACTCGTAATTATTGCCAAGATATGTACCTAAGTTGTAGTAAAGTTTGGCATTGATATACTCTTTTTCTGCCAACTTGTTGTACATCTGGTCAATCTCTTTATATGCAGTGGCGGCATAGTCGTTTTCTGGATATAACTCAACGAATTGTGTTAGATACTCGATAGCTTTGTAGGTATCTGTCTGGTCAAGGCGGGCGTCCGGTGAGTTCAGATAATAACAATGCCCCACCATATAACGTGCCTCGACGATATGCTTTCCTTTGGGGTAGTTGCGAATGTAAGCAAGATAGTATTCGCAAGCCGAGTCGTAGAGTTTCGAGCCTACGTTGCAACGGGCAAGGTAGGTGAGTACTTCCTCTGAGCGGTCGGTGCCGCGATAGTAACTCGAAACATCGTCGAACAAAGTTTGCGCTTTGGTGTACTGGCCGGCTTCGAAATACTCGATAGCACGAGTGTATTTCAACTCGGGGTCGGTTGACTTAAGTAGTTTCTGATACTCGCCGCAACTCGCCAGCAGGCATATCATGACTATATATATGACCGATTTTTTAAGCATTTTTCTATTTACGGTTATGACCTGCAAAGTTAGGTTATTTTTTTGTTATGTGCAAATGAAACGTCTATTTATTGACTATATACTTGCTCATTCCGTTAGAAGTTACTACTTGATTATTGCCGCTCTCGTCGGCATAGATAAGCATACATTCTGTGGCTACTGTTTGTTCAATCATCTCAAGTGCCCTGTCTTTTCCCAATACCATGCATGCTGTGGCTAAAGCATCTGCCTCCATGCATGACGGAGCAACTACAGTGGCGCTTAGCAGTTGGTGCTCAACCGGATACCCGGTATGGGGGTTGATGGTATGCGAACGACGGATACCGTTTTCGTAGTAGAATTGGCGATAGTTGCCCGATGTGGCTATGTTGACCTTAGCAGCCGACACTACAGCTGTAAGTTCATGATTTGTGCCGGTAGGGTCGTAGTTAGGTTTGTCGATACCTATGCGCCAAAAACTGCCCTCCGAACTTGTTCCTTTGCACGACACTTCGCCACCGATGTCAACAAGGTAATTATGTGAGTTGTTTTTTTTGAGCAGCTCGGCTATAACATCGCACCCGTAACCTTTTGCTATTGCGCTGGCATCGAGCATGATACGACTATCGGATTTGCGGAGATGATGGTCTTCGAGTCTTATCTTCTCGTATCCTACAAGTTGGAGTAGGCTATCTATCAAATTGGGTGTTACCTTCTCCTTGTTTTTAAAACCAAATCCCCATGCGTTAACAAGTGGAGCCACAGTGATGTCGAAGGCACCATCAGACAAGCGGGAAATACGCTCGGCTGTGAGAAACATGTTTTCGAACAGAAGATCGGTGGTATCGCTCTGATTGCTATTTATTTTCGAAAGGGTAGAGTGGGGGTTGAAAGTGGATAGCGAGTTGTCGAAGCGGTTGAGTTCTGCCAATATCTCATTATGTAGGTCGTGAGTTGCCTCGTAGCGGATATTGAAGTATGTTCCGAAAATATGCCCTTGATTGATGTAGTATTGCTGTTCCTCGCATTTTGTGCCCGAAGTGGCAGTGTCGGGGTATAGAAATAAAAACGCAGCCCCCACTGCTATGAATAGCAGCGGGAGGACAATACGTATAATGCGGTTTTTATTCATTTGTTAATAGAACCACAGGCCAATGCCGATAACGCCGTTGAGGCGCTGGTCTGCCATATCTTTGAACGAAGTGAACACATTGTTTTTGTTGATTCCGTAGGTGTTAAGCATCGCCATGGCATAAAGGTCGAGGCAGAAATGGTCGCCTGCTTCATATTCCCAATTGAATTTAAGGGATACGTTGTTAACGGCAAATTTGCCATCGTAGAAAGTATATTGGCTTCTCCATGGTGTCATACCAATGGTAGGGGTGAGGCTAATACCTAAGGGAAGATTGATATCGTAGCCTAATTCGATGTATGTAGAGAATGCACGTTTTAGCGAATATCCGCTATCGTCGATTACGCTTTGCATATCATCAGAGGAAACGTAATTGCCGTCGGCGTCAACAAAATACTTGTCGTCGCCGGCAACAAAGGTGTACCATCCGAACTTAAGTGGTATATTTTCCAGTACCTCACCCAAATCGTAGGTAAGGAAAACCTCTAATTGGTCGGTACTATAGTCGTCGGCGCGATAGGCGTTGTAGTCGTAATTTTTGAGGTCGAAATATTTGCTACCGTCGAAATAGTGATAGTGAGTAGCACCTACCTTCAGACCAAATATATGATAACCAAGAGTAAGGTCGAGTTCGGGAATGAAGGCATTGTTAGTTTTGAAATTCTTGAAGTCGTAGTTTTGCACACCGAGGTTAGCCCAAGCCTCAAGTTCTAACCCGCCAAAACCTATCATTACGTCGGGTTGAGCCGACAAACCACCAAGGTTCAGTCCGCGCCAGAGGTAAGTGCTGACAAGGTCGGTACCAACGGTCCAAGTGAACCCCGGAACTTCTGCACGTGCTGTCCAAAGAGTAAGCACTGC
The DNA here is from genome assembly GCA_017450605.1 of Paludibacteraceae bacterium. GTDB lineage: Bacteria > Bacteroidota > Bacteroidia > Bacteroidales > Paludibacteraceae > Colicola. Next base: position 2,955 of record JAFSTG010000021.1, read on the forward strand.
AACACATAACAGAACTAATCTTTTCATCTCTTTACTAATTTGTTAAATTTTGTTGTTTGTTGTTAATTTTTGTTTTTTTTTATGTTATTTATAATGTGTCGATTACATGTTAATAACAGGTAGATAACAGGTAGATGACAGGAAGATGACAGGAGCGAAGTGCAGTTAACTTGGTGTGACGCAAATCATTAGATTGTTTTTTAAAACCATACTCCAATGCCCAATGTGCCGTTGAGGTGCGAGTTTGTTTGGTTGTTGTGCCAATTGCGCTGACTGATTCTTACTATTACGTTCTCGCTGTTAATTCGGTCGGGGTTGAGCATTGCTCGTCCAAAAATATTAAGTCTGCAAACCTTCAGGTCGAATGTCTTCTCCAAACTCAGGCTTATGCAGCAAACTGCAAACGATTTTTCGTACTGTGTATAACGGCTTCGCCATGGTGTCATTCCGAGTCTTACAGGAAGCAAAATGCCATGTGGCAACTGAAAATCGTAGCCCAGCTGAATATAAGTTGAGAAGGCTCGTTTTATTCGCAATCCATCGGTCGAAGCACCTGCCTGAAGTTGTCGTGCTACGAAATTGTCGCTTTCGTCAACCACAAATCCGTCTTCGCTTCCTATATGTGTGTACCATTCGAAGGATAGCGGCAAGCGGTCGCTCACCCGATACATTATATGCAGTTCGGTGTTGTTGCTGTTACCCTTACCATAAATGTTTTTCTGCTTGAAATCGAAGAATTTGCTCCCGTCGAAGTAGTGCATGTGGATGAGATTAATGGTCAGCCCCCAGCGCGAAAAGCGTATGTAGGTATCAATTTCTGGAAAGAATCTCTTAAATTGGTTGTCGGTGGCTCCAAAGTTCCACCATGTACCTATCGAAAGTCCTCCATAACCTATGTTCACGTCCGGCTGGAAACTGAGCCCACCGACTGCAAATCCACGCCACAGATAGTTACTTACGATTTTGAATCCGGCTGTGTAGGTAAATCCAACATGCTGATGATAATCAGGAAGCCATGAGTCAACTTTAGCCTTGTGCCGTTCAGCCTTTTTTAGCTCAATGAGAGCCGAGTCGGCAACCGGCAGAGAGAGGGAGTCAGTAGGTGCAGCAATACTTACCGAATAACACAACAACAATGTTCCAATTAAAATCAGAACATTGTGTTTTAGCATGGAGTTAAAAGTAAGTTGCAAAATAACCATCAAGACAAATTGACTTATCTGTACAAAAAAATGCCAACAAGCTGACAGCCTACAAAAAGGTAAGTGTGTTATTGCTTATTTTCCCAAGCAATACGAAGTGCAATTTCCAGAATACGTGTATTGTCTAACAAAACGATACCTCCGTCGGGACCGGGTTCTAAATGAACACCTAAGCCGCATGCAGCATTACCACCAAAATAACCTCTTACATCATCGGCGGTAATGCCTAACTCTTCTGCAATTACCGACATGCTGCCATCGGGCAGACTATCTTTTACTTCACGTAAACGATTAAACGTAGTACGAATCATTATTACTATTTTTTGATATTCTTAATTAATGTAGTTAAAAATCGGCGCTAAATTACAACTTTTTTTCTATTCCCACAAATTTTTTTTGTTCGCAAGCAGTTTCTCTACGTTATTAGGTACAATTTCCGACAAATCGCCATGTGTTCTATACAATTTACGTATTTGTGTGGAAGAAATATCAAACTTAGGAGCTTCTTGTAGAACTTCCATCTGCGGGAATTTGCGACTCAGTTCGCAGAGGTTGTCGTTTCCACGTGGATAGACAATAACACGATAGTTCTGTAGGATTTCTTTCCAGCAATACCATTGGTCGAACACGAGCATATTGTCGGATCCTATGATAAGTGCAAAAAGAGTGTCGGTGTAGGTTTCGCTAAGTGCCCGAAGCAGGTTGATAGTGTATGAAGGGCGTGGCAGCGAAAACTCGAAATTGATAGCCCTAAGACCTTCTATGTGTGCGACGGCATCGCGTGCGAGCATGTATCGCAAGTTTTCGTCGAGCAAGGTGCCGGCATCTTTGAGCGGATTATTGGGTGAAACAGAAAGCCAAACCTCATCTAAACCGCATTTCTCTCGAATATACGACGCAAGTGCTATGTGCCCGTTGTGGATAGGATTAAACGAACCTGAGAATATGCCTACATGTTTCATCTCGCTATTATTTTAATTGTAGAGTGAGCACTTCTGACTATATAAAGTCCTGCACATGGGAGGCTGTAGTCGCCGTTAGTGCTTCCTGTGTGAATGCCAGACGGTGTGTAGATATCTATTTGTTCGCCCTCGGGGTTCCGTAGTATCATACCCTCAGCGTGAATAGCTTGTTTCTCGTATGTTTCGGTTGATTGTGCGACGGGATACGAACTATATACGCGCTCTGTTATTTCAGTCGGTTCCACGTTGAAAAGTATAAGACCGCGGTCGGTGAATAACTCGGGGTTGAAAGTTTTGGCGGAGAACATCAACTGGTCGAAAGTGTTGGGCGTATCGCCTTCATGACCGTGTAGCACGCGATATCCCGTGCCGTATGATGTTTTGTATGACCGATAGAAAACAAAGGTGTGGTCGGGTAATTCACGATACTGCCATGGCAGGGTTCCGGTAGAAAATTGTGCGCTACCGTCAGACGGTGGAGAGATATAACTATCGGTTGCAATATTGTAAATATACACGGTACTATCGTCTTCCACTTCGAGCGAATAGTAGCAATCGTCGGGTACTTCGTTGCAGAGAAGAACATATAGAGAGTCGGCATTCTTAGTGGTGGTGCTTGCCTGATATGCAGTTATGCGATTACCCTTAGCGGCACCTTGCATCAAGGCGTTAATTCGGCTACTGCCAATAGCATATTCACCGGTTAAAATACTTGTTTGCTGTGCTACTCCATTGTCGCCTGTTCCGCTTGGAAGGTTACTATACAAAGCATATAAGACAGTGTTATGCTTTGGGTAGAACATTTCTCCGGCTCGTCTGTAGGATGGTTGCTCGGTGCTGCTTACTATTTTTTGTTCGGTCCAACCTAAGCCATACCAGCCGTTACGTGAGTTAACCTTAGGAAGGACGATGCCGCTACCTGGTGATGTTTCACGTATAGATGTTATCCTGTTGCCTGAGGCAGAAGAGAAACCAACAGTGTAACACTCTATAGGAGCGGGGCGGTAGTTGATGGTGAATGAGTTGATATACAGTGAATTTTCTGTAGCAAAGATACTAATCCGGATCAGTTGCTTAGGTTCTATGCTTATTTGCGGATTGAACTCATGCACTATATCCACATATTCGCTCGACCATGCTCCATACCAATCGTTCGAGTTGAAAGGGTTCTCATTGATTACCCACACGGAGTTGTCGGCGACTTTCATGTTGAGCCATCCTGCTCCTGAACTTTTGTTAGAGTGCATACTTAGTGTGATGCTTTCAACCAGGAATCCATCGTAGCCATAAAGCACAAGAGTAGCGAGCGAGCCACCTGTGAGACGATTTTTGCTACTGCCGTCTTGCTGATATTCGGCAAACGATGCGATAGGCACTATACCTTCTTGCGTAACTGAATTGCGACTGCTGACGGTGTAAATAGCTGTAGCGGCACTCAGCGATTGAATACCGAACATTAACCATATACAGAGGCGCCACTTCATTGACTACAGGTTATGGTGGAGTAGCAGGGCTTATTTGTCGAGGAATCGGGCAACTAACTCTTTTATCTCTTTCTTGGCAGCGTTGAGGTCGTCGTTTACTATTATGTGGTCGAACTGCAGGGCATACGAGCATTCCTCTTCAGCTTTAGCGAGCCGTTCGCGAATTTTCTCTTCGCTATCGGTGCCACGGTTTTTCAGACGCTGCCCCAATATCTCGATTGATGGTGGTGCAACGAAGATGGCAAGAGCCTGATTACCATAGATGTGCTTGACGTTAAGTCCGCCTTTAACATCGATGTCGAATACAGCGTGATGGTGCTTTTGCTCAATGCGCTCAACTTCTGACTTGAGTGTGCCATAGTAGCAGCCTTTATATACCTGCTCGTATTCAACGAACTCGTTGTTAGAGATGCGATTGTTGAAGTCGTCGATTGACAAGAAATAATACTCCTTGCCATGCACTTCCGTTCCGCGCGGAGCACGAGTGGTAGCGGATATGGAGAACTCCAAATCGTTACGCTCGGAGAGAAGATATTGAACTAATGTTGACTTGCCTGCCCCGCTGGGTGCTGAAAAAAATAGAACCATAAAAGTAGTTGTTATTTCAGATTTCAGATTTCAAATTTTATGTATTCAAAACTATTCAACTTTTTTCTTTAGAACAAGCATGGCAGGAACATTTGCAGGTAGTATTGCCAATTAGTCCACGAGTGTCCTCCGTCGGACTCGTAATACTGATAGGGATAGTGGTTTTTGTCAAGGAACTTGCGATAAGTGATATTCTCTCCGTAGAGAAAATCCTGTTTGCCTATTGCTATCCAATATAGTTCAGGCGGATTCTGAAACTGACGTTTTAAATCTTTTTCTACGTTTTTGTAAACCTTAGGTGTGGTTCTGTTGGCAACAAATAAGTCTCCTTCTTTGCCCATGCGGTTGGCACTTGTGGTATAAGTGGGTGAAAATAACCCTACATAGTCGAACAGCGAATTGAGATAATGACTTATGTGCATAGCGAAAAATCCGCCACGCGAGAGACCGGCAATAGCTCGCGAGTCTTTGCGTGTTATGGTCCGGAAGTTACGTTCGGTGAAACTGATGATTTCGGAGAAGCTCTCTTCGAAGACACCGTCGGTAAGATGCTCGGAGGCAGACGTAATATCTTTGTAAGGGTCTTCGATACCTGTTATTTTCTCGCTTGCCATCTGCCACATGTTGGTGTTTGGCATTACTATAATCATCTCGCTTGCCTGACCTAATGCAAGCAAGTGATCAATGATATTGGCAGTGCATCCTTTCTCAATCCAGTCTTGTTCCTCGCCGAATGTACCATGAATGAGATATAACACGGGGTAGTAGTTTTTGTTGCTTGAGAAATATGATGGAGGCAAATAAACAGCCATACGCCTGTATCCGTTCAAAGTTTTGGAGAAGTACCATGGATAGAGTACTGTGCCATGTGCTATTTGGCTGTTGTGGCTGATAGCTGTGTTGTGTTCTTCTTCGCTGATTGCTACCGGCACAGGTTGCTTACTGCTTGCCGATATAGCAAAAACGACAACAAATAATAGAGAGATTATCTTTTTCATGAGCGATAAATATGGTATGGTTGATTAAACAAACTCACGTCTGCGGGTAACTATACAAACTCGCTGCAAATTTATGATTTTTTTCTAAACTATGCAACTGCTATCTTAGAAAGAAATTTGCAGATTCAAATATATTTGCTAATTTTGCGGTGCACTATCAATATGTGATGTGTAGTTTAACAAAAGGAATCCCCTTTATGAGAAATAATAAAGCTCGCACCATTCTCCTATTAGTGGCATTTGTGATTGTAGGAGGTTCGGTGATGTTTACCAACAATCTTGCCAACCGTCTTGCCGACGAGGAGAAGAAGAAAATTGAGATATGGGCAGGGGCTACCCGCCAGCTTGTTCTTGCCGACGAGAACACCGATATTGAGTTTGTGTCGTCGATAATAGAACGGAATACCACCATACCTGTGTATATGGTTGATAGTAAAGATAGCCTCTTGTTGTCAAGAAACGTGCGCGAACCTAAAACCAATGTTGAGCGTTTCTATGCCAAACGCATTCAGCGTCTGAAGGAATCGCAGGAGCCTATAGAGGTGAGAATTTCGAAAGATGTGGTTCAGTATATCTATTACGAGGATTCGACTTTGCTGCGACAGTTACAGTGGTTCCCTTATGTTCAGTTTGCTATTATATTTGTTTTCATAGTCGTCATACTCTTTGCATTGCAAACAGCCCAGCGAAGCGAACAAAACCGAGTGTGGGTAGGTCTGTCGAAAGAGACAGCCCATCAGCTGGGAACGCCTATATCGTCGCTCAACGGATGGGTGGAGTTGTTGCAAATGAACTACCCCGACGACACTCTCATACCTCAGATGCAGCAAGACGTGACACGCTTGCAGACCATCGCCGAGCGCTTCTCGAAAGTGGGTTCTGTGCCCGATTTGGAAAGAGCCAATGTAACCGAGGTGGTGAAAGATACCATCGAATATATGAAGCATCGTACTTCGCAAAAAATAACGTACGTTGTTCGCTCGGAAGACGAACTATATGCTTTTATCTCAAGGCCATTGCTTGGCTGGGTAGTAGAGAACCTGTGTAAGAATGCCGTGGATGCAATGGACGGACAGGGTACACTCACTATAGATATAACCTCTGATGAGCAAAAGATATTTATTGATATTACCGATACCGGTAAGGGCTTGGAAAGGGGTATGTTTAGAACTATATTCACTCCGGGTTACACCTCGAAGGCTCGTGGTTGGGGGTTAGGTTTGAGTCTTTCGAAACGAATAATCGACGATTACCATAAAGGTAAGATATATGTGCTACGTTCTGAAATAGGCCATGGCACAACGTTTCGTATCCGCCTTCCCAAGAACAACGCATAACTCTTTTGTTTTGCCGGATTTTCCGGTTTCTCCGGATTTTCCGGTCTTTCCGGTCTTTCCGGTCTTTCCGGTCTTTCCGGTTTTTCCGGTTTTTCCGGATTTTCCGGGATTTTCCGGTTTTTCCTGATTTTCCTGATTTTCCGGTTCAACCGGCGTTCCCTTTCTACTTGCTGCCTGTAATCGCCGCGTGGACGAAATCGAGGAAGAGCGGATGCGGGTGGAGTACAGTTGACGAGTATTCGGGGTGGAATTGCACTCCTATATACCACGGGTGGTTTTCCAACTCAATTATCTCAACTAATCCCGAATCGGGGTTGGTGCCGGAGCATTTCATGCCGGCGTTTTCAAATTCTTTCTGATATAAATGGTTGAATTCATAGCGGTGCCGGTGGCGTTCGCTGATTATGTTTTTGCCGTAAATCCCGTATGCCCTGCTACCCTCTTTAAGGCGGCAAGGATAGGCCCCCAAGCGCATTGAGCCACCTAAGTTAACGAGATTCTTCTGGCTTTCCATTATGTCGATTACGTTATGCTTAGTGTCGGGGTCGAATTCGGTAGAGTTGGCATCGGCGTAGCCCAATACGTTTCGTGCGAACTCAATTGCCATAGCCTGCATGCCCATGCATATACCAAAGCACGGAACGTTATGTTCGCGACAGTAGTGTAATGCTGCGAATTTGCCTTCTAATCCTCTTGAACCAAAGCCCGGAGCCACAATCACTCCATGGTGTCCGCGCAGTGTCTCTTCGGCATTTTCTTCAGTAAGATTATCGGCAAGAACACTGGTGAGCACCAATCGGCGGTCGTTGTAGGCGGCGGCATGACTGAGACTCTCGTAAATCGACATGTAGGCATCTTTCAGTTGTACGTATTTGCCGACGAGGCAGATGCGTACTTCTTGTTTGGCATTTTCGAGTTTGCTGAGGAACGAGTTCCAATCGTTCATGTCGGCTTCAGGTACTTGGCTGATATCGAATCCTAACTTTCGGAGCACTACCCGATCGAGTCCTTCAGCTTGCATGTTCAGTGGTACCCGATATATGGTAGGTGCATCTATCGATTGCATTACAGCCTCTGTCTCAACATTGCAGAATAGCGCTACCTTGCGACGCATCTCGTCGGAGATATGGTGTTCGGTGCGAAGAATAATGATATCCGGCTGAACACCTTCTTGTTGCAAGTCTTTCACGCTATGTTGCGTGGGTTTGGTCTTCAACTCTTTGGCTGCCGACAGGTAAGGGACGTAAGTGAGGTGAATACAAAGACAGTTTTTGGGCATCTCCCATTTAAGCTGGCGCAACGACTCGATATATGGCAGCGACTCGATGTCGCCCACCGTGCCTCCTATCTCAGTTATTACGAAATCGAAATTGTCGCTTTCGGCAAGTCGGCGTATGTTGCGTTTTATCTCGTCGGTGATATGGGGAATAACCTGCACCGTCTTGCCAAGATAATCGCCGCGGCGCTCTTTCTCTATCACATTCTGATAGATACGACCTGTAGTTATGTTGTTTCTCTTATGTGTTTGTTGACTCAAGAATCGCTCGTAATGTCCGAGGTCGAGGTCGGCTTCATGACCATCCACTGTTACGTAACACTCGCCATGTTCGTAAGGATTTAGGGTTCCAGGGTCAACGTTGATGTATGGGTCGAATTTCTGATTCGTTACACGAAACCCTCTTGCCTGAAGGAGTTTGCCAAGCGAGGCAGCAATTATTCCTTTGCCAAGCGATGATGCCACTCCGCCGGTAATGAAGATATACTTAGTGTCGGTTGCCATAATAAAGATGTTTCGTTGTTATATTCCGTCTTCGGTATGCACAAAGCAGTGTTTAAACAGATGCGTGAGTCGGTGTCGCATTATTGCTGCATGGAGGTTGCCTTTCTTCTCGAATAGTGCAAACACGGCAGCTCCGCTGCCCGACATTGCAGCGTATGCTGCACCTTCGGCAATGAGTTGCTCGCGGACCTCGCTTATCATGGGGAATTGTTTGAATACGCTATCCTCGAAATCGTTGGTTACCTTACCGTTCCATTGCTCAGGTCTTAGAGTGTTCAAGTCGCGCAGTTCGAATAGTGGCGGGCGAGGTGTAACGTGCGAGTATGCCTGAGCAGTAGAGACATGAACGTTTGGTTTAACAACGGCGAGAGTGTAGCCTTTAAGGCTGAGTGGGTAGGGAGTAAGCCTGTCTCCGATACCGCAGGCATAGCAGCAAGTGTTGTAGGCAAAAAATGCACAGTCGGCACCAAGCGGGCGCACCATATTTACGATATCGTCGGTAGAGAGATGTAATTCGAAAAGCTCGTTGAGTGCTATGGCTGTGAATGTGGCATCAGCACTGCCTCCACCGAGTCCGGCACCTGTAGGTATAAGTTTGTTGAGCACGATGCTTACTGCTCCAATGCCATACTGCTGCCTAAAGCGCTCGTAGGTTTTTACCACAAGATTGTCGCCTTCCGGGCAGTCGGTGGGCAGACCCTTGCTTTCGAACGAGAAAGTCTCGCTTCGTTCAATGTCAAGCCGGTCGGTGAGTTGACGGAGCGGATAGAACAGTGTCTGCAACTCGTGGTAGCCGTCGGCGCGTTTGCTTACAATCTGCAAACCAATATTTATCTTTGCATTAGGAAGAAGCAGCATATTACTTCGCAGCGTTTATCTTAACTACAATAGCACTGAGAGGAGCCACTTCGAATGGTTTCGACAGATCGGTGATGTCGCCCGAGAGTATGTCAACACCTTGCTGGTTGTACTTGGCAAGTATCTCTTCGTAGTTTCCGATAGGAACTATACGAGGTTGCTCGGCGGCATTGAGGAATACAAACACCGCTCCGTCGTCGGTATAACGGAAATAAGCATAGGTGTTGTCGCGCGAGGCAAAATGCAATGTCTTGCCGTTGTGAATAATAGGTTCTTGTTTGCGGAATTGGAACAATCTGCTTTGGTAATCGAACATATCACGTTCGGCATCTGTCAGTTTGTCGGCTTCGGGCAGTGGTTGGCGCAGACCGCTATGGCCACGTGTTATATCAGCCGAGCGCATTCCGTACTCATCTCCTGCGAAAAGTTGCGGAATACCGCGCATAGTAGCTATCATTGTCAGCGCAAGTTTCACGCGACGAGGGTCGTTATCTTTCACTACGTCGGCAATGCGGTCCATGTCGTGGTTGCCTACAAACACAAGCAGGTTATTGACGTTGGCATAGAGGAAATCTTGTGCTATAGCATCGTACACGCGGGTCAGTCCTCCACCCCAGAAATTGCCATCGTTTTCGAGTGCCTGACGTATAGCCTCTTCTGTGGGGAAGTCCATAACAGCCGGCAAGTTAGAGTTGAACCCGTCGAGGTTAGGTGCACCTGCCTGCCAATATGCGACGTTTGAGGCAGGTCGAGTCCAACATTCGCCCACGATATTCATATTAGGATATTCTTCACGTACTGCCTTGCACCATTCCGACATCGGGAGTTTCTCGTTGTACGGATAGGTATCAACTCGCAGACCATCGAGGTCGGCATATTCAATCCACCAGATAGCAAACTGCTTGAAATATTGCAACAGGTCGGGGTTGTCGAGGTTCATGTCGGGCATGTGTGTGTCGAACCAACCGCTTTCGTTGAGTTTGAGGTCGTACTGAGAAGCGTTCGGGTCGTGGTTAGCAGTGAACACGTTGTTAGTGCGAGTAAATTCAGGATATTGATGAATCCAATCGTGATAAGGCAGGTCTTGCATCCACCAATGTGCCAAGCCAGAGTGGTTGGTTACAATATCCATAATGAACTTCAGACCTTTTTCATGTGCTGCAGCCACCATCTGTTTGTATAATTCGTTGGTGCCGAAGCGCGGGTCGATATGGTAATAGTCGCCGCAAGCATAGCCATGGTAGCTCCATGCAGGCTCGTTGTCTAAGAGCAGCGGAGTAGGCCAGATGGCTGTTGCACCGAGTTTGGAAATATGGTCAAGCGAATTGATGATACCTTGTATGTCGCCTCCCCAGCGACCATCCATATTCTGTTTGTCGCCTTTTTCAAGAGTGTTATCGGTTGAGTTGTTGGTAGGGTCTCCGTCCACAAAGCGGTCGGACATGATAAGGTACACAACATCAGCAGAAGTGAAACTTGTGCGTTCGCGGCTATCTTTGCGGCGTTCGTCGATACGATAAGTCCATTGAGCCGTTTTGTCGCCTTGCTCGATGGTGAAGAGGTAGTTACCGCTTTTGTTTACTTCGACGTCAACAAAGAGGTAGTTTTTACTCTCTGCGTTGTGCTGGCCTTTGATGCGTATGCCGGAAGTGGAATGCGGATTACCGAGCACGTCGTCGCCGGTGCGGTCGTCGGTGCCTATTACCTGCAGTTCCTCGACGCTGACACGTGCATCTTGCAGGTCGTTGCCGTAGAACATAAGGGTGAGCGGAGTGCGCATGTCAGCCCACCACGATAGCGGTTCAACGCGTGATATTTGCGGGTCGGCATTCTCAAGTGTAGGCACATGAGGTTTCTGTTTGGTGCACGAAAGCAGACTTACGGCTGCTATGGCAAAGAGAAATAATTTTTTCATATCGTTTGTAATTTTATATATCTCAAAATATTTTTTTATTCAAAGGATGGGTAGTGTTGGTTAATCCATCATGTCTTTTACGAGGATGGTGTTAAGGTCGGTTTGCTTTTTTCTCAGTGATGTAAATCGTTTCCAGAACTTGTCTTGCATGTTGGTGGTATGTTGGATAAAAAGTTCTGTACCTTGACAGTCTATCTGCTCGAGCACACGCCCTACAGAAAGTTGGTTAATGTCGAATGCAGGGGTGTAAGTTCGTTGTTCCTCTCCTTCTAAATGTGTTTCGCGAAGTATGCCCACTTCTACCAATCGCCCCAGAAGTTGGTTTACCAAACGGGTGGGGAAGTTGTTTTGTTGAGCTATCTCGTGAGCTGTTTTCGGATTCTCGCCATTTTCGAAATCCTTAACAACTATATATGTAACAAACAGGGTAACATAGTCTTTGTACCGACGAGAGATATGTTCTAAATCGTTGTGGTAATCGAAATCTTCATTATTCTCGATGGCAAACGATAGTTCGGCTCCAGATAGAATGAACAAACATGATATTTGCAGCCATGTGAGCAATAGCGGCAGAGCTGCAAATGCTCCATATACGATGCTTGTTCGCGACAGGAATACCACCAGATAGACTGTAAGCATTTGTAGCAATTGAAACAGCGTTCCTATAACAATGCCAGGTATGAGGCAAGCCCATAGTCCTACTTTAGTGTTGGGTATAGCCCAATACATCCATGTGAAAATGAGCCAACATACAACAAATGGCGTCAGTCGGATAAGAAACTCTTTAATTGGAGCTGCGTCTGCAAAGAACGGCATGTCAGACATAGCCGAGTTGATGAAAACGCTCAAACCAGTTGACACTACTATGAGAATCGGAACAAACAGCAATATGGCGAAATAAGTGGTTATCTGTCGGGTTATGGAGCGCGACTGCTTTACTTGCCATATAGTGTTGAACGAGGTCTCGATATTTCTGAAGAATGAATATACCGACCAAAGCAGTATTATTATTCCGATACCCACGAATGTACCTCCCTGAGCAGTATCTAAGTATCTCTCAACGAATCCCATTATAGTTGGGACAAGCCCCATCGACCCAAGAAAACCTCCTTGCAGTTTCTGTTCTATCACCTGTTCGAACCCAAACCCTTTGGCAATGGCGAGCACAAGAGCAAGAATAGGCACCATGGCAAAAGTCATCGAGTAGGTTAGGGCATTGGCACGAGTGGATATGTCGTTGTCGAGAAACCCTCTGACGGTAAGCACTATACATCGCGTGGTGTTATATCCGAAGCGACGCCATTTGCTCATCTCATGACTCGGACTACGCCAGATGTCGTGGCGAACAAAATTAGTTATTTTTTTGAACTTCACCATAAAGCATGAACTTCATTACAGAATTTACAAGTAAGTAGCAGGTCTGTAAGCCGGGTTCTGTACTCTTCGGTGGTTAGTCGTGCCGACTCCTTCCGCCGAGCGTCTATCATTAATCTGGAAGTCGATATTACTATCGCTTTCTAAGCATTCTACCCTCCAACGTAGTGAGCCTTACGGCTTACATTGGGCGAGCAACCCTTTCTGACGTTGGTTTATTTGAATTTGCAACCCATAGGACGACATGCACCCGGTGTTACCATCGGGCCGGTAGGCTCTTACCCTGCCTTTTCACCCTTACCGAGTGAGTGCCTGTACACAAAATAGTGTGCAACGCAAATTTCTCGGCGGTTTGTTTTCTGTTCCGTCTGCCAAAAGTTACGAGAGATTTAAAAAAATTAGAAATTACAAATTAGAAATCTTTTTTCCTCTCTTTCCCCCTGCCGGCCGTTAACCGGTATGGTGCTCTGTGTTGCCCGGACTTTCCTCTACACCATCTGTCAGCACTCGCAAAAGTGCTGTTTCTCGGTGCAGCGATAGACCGACCTGCTAACGACTGCAAAATTAAAGATTTTTCTTTTATTTTCCAAAATTATCAAAAAAAAGATAGACACCCGCGGGTATCTATCTTTCAGGGAAACCTTTCGGTTATAAGTTAATAACTCATCTTAGGCTCTAACGATTTAGCCTCGTCAATCATAGCCTGAAGCATATCAACTGTAGGCACGCGGCGGGTGAGTTTCTTTTCTGCATTTACTTCTTCCATCTTTGCAGCCAAGTTAGCGGCAACACGATGACCTAATTCTTTTACGGTGTCAACACCCGCAGCTTCCAAAAGTTCAGCGAACTGAGGACCAACACCGTTGATACGGAATAAGTCGCAGTGATTAGCCCATTTGAGAATGAGTTTGTCGCTGATACCTGTTTGCTCGGCTAATGCTTTACGACCTGCAGGCTTAGCGCATTTCTCTAAAAGCTGACTTGCTTTTGCGATACCTGCTTCTTCCAACTGTGCGGCAAATTTCTCGCCTACACCTTCGATGTCGATTACTTTGTAATCCATAGTTTAATTTGATTTTTAATGATTTAAAGTTAAAATATTAAAAATTCTTTTTGAGAAGAACTTATTTTTTGCAAAGTTAAATTTTTTTTTCAAAATATCAACGATATTCAAAAAAATAAAACATAAAAATGAAATAAGTGATAAGAGTTTCTTACCTAAAATTTTATAAATTATTGATTATTTGATGTGGGGAAGTTTTTTGATTAGTTCTCGAAAATGTTTATCCTGCTCAGTCGCTTATTTTTTCTTGAGAAGATGAAAAATTCAATAACCAGCAGCAGCAGAGCTATAAGTGCAAACGATTGGAACTGTTCGTTGAACTCGGTATATACGGTTGTTTCGAGTTCGGCAGTTGCTAATTTATCAATTTCTTTCTCAAGTGCTCTGACGGCAGAGTTGGAGTTGTCGGCGCGGACATAAATGCCATTCCCCGCCTGAGCTATTTGCCGGCACATATCTTCGTTGAGTCGGCTCAGTACAACATTACCTTGTCGGTCTTTCATGAAGTTGTTGCTACCCGGTTGCACAGGAATGGGTGAACCGTCGGGTTTGCCTAAGCCCACCACCATCACTTTGATACCTTTTTCAGCCGCTTTACGCGCTGCGCCCACAGCATCGTCGTCGTGGTTTTCACCATCGGTTATCAAAATGATGACGCGCGATGCCTCACTCTCTTCTGCTCCGAACGACATTAGAGAGGTCTCTATGGCTTTTCCTATGGCAGTTCCTTGTGCAGGAATTAGCGACGGGTCGGTGCTCTGCAAGAAGGTTTTTGCGCTTATATAGTCGCATGTAATAGGCAGTTGAGTGAATGCAGTACCAGCAAAGACTACCATACCAACCTTGTCGTTAGTGAACTTGTTAATCATCGACGAGAGCATTTGTTTAGATTTCTCAAGTCGGCTTGGCGCAACATCTTCGGCAAGCATGGAGTTGCTTATGTCGAGTGCTACCATCATTTCAATACCCTGACGCTTGATTGTCTCCTCTTTGGTGCCATATTGCGGACGCGCAGCGGCTAACACAATGAGCACAAGAGCTAACATGGCAAGACCGAACTTTACGTGAGGTCTTACAGTAGATGCATTGGGAATCAACTCGCGTATGAGGTCGGCATCGCCAATCTCGAGCAGTTGCTTGCGTTTGTAGTGCGTATATATAATATGTGCAATAATAAGCACCGGCACCAATAGCAGCAACCATAAGTATTCTATATTTGCAAAACGAAACATGATGCTGTTTATAATTTCAAATTTCTTATTTCAAAATTCTTCTTTCTTCTTTTACACTCTTAATTGCTTACCGTTCTGAGAACAAAATACCTGAGTATGATTTCGAGCAGCAGGCATGCGAGGGCGGCAAGAAGGAACGGCATAAACATCTCGCTACGTTTAGAGAACTCGCGAACACGTATCTTTGTCTTTTCCATCTGATCAATCTGTTGGTAGATAGACTGTAATGAGTTGTTGTTGGTTGCTCGGAAATACTCGCCTCCAGTGGCATGAGCAATGCGTTGGAGAGTGCCTTCGTCGAACTGGTTTTCAATTGTGGTATATTGTACGCCAAGTGGAGTCTGATATGGTATTCTTGCAGGTTCTTTCGACCCCACACCGATAGCATATACGCGTATGCCGTAGGTTTGTGCTATCTGTGCTGCGGTGAGCGGGTCGATGTCGCCACGGTTGTTGCTTCCGTCGGTTAGCAGAATGATGACTTTCGATTTAGTAGGCGAGTCTTTCATTCTGTTGACAGCATTGGCAAGTCCCAAACCGATAGCCGTGCCATCGTCGATCATTCCGAACTTTACGGAGCGGAACAGGTTGATGAGCACTGCGTGGTCGGTGGTAAGCGGGCATTGGCAGAAACTCTCGCCGGCAAACACCACAAGTCCGATGTTATCGTTAGGCCGGTTGTTGATGAACTCGGTAGCTTTTTCTTTGGCTGCTTCCAACCGGTTAGGGCGAAGGTCTTCAGCTTGCATAGTACCTGAGATATCAAGTGCCATCATTATATCGATACCTTCGGTTGACTCTTTATGCCAACGGTTAGATAGTTGCGGGCGTGCAAGAGCAATACTAAGAAGCACCACAGCACTCACTCTTAGGGCAAACGGAATGTGCAGCATGTACAAGCGTAAACTGCGAGGCTGCTTACCCAGAGTTGTAGTATCGCTTATAAGCATACTTGCGTCAGACTTGTGCATCTCTATTATATACCATGCTATAACAGGAATAAGCAGCAGCAATAGAAATAAATATGCAGGACTATGAAAAACCATGTTAGTTAGTAGTTAATGTTAATATTTTTCATTGAACCTTGTTTCCATCCTTTTCCTCTTTATCCTCTACCTTTTCTTCTTCCTTAGCTGTAGTCTCGTTGACAAAGCGATATGCAAGTACGAGCGAGCGTTCGTTTTCATCGGGAGTGGTGCGCCATTTGGCGAACTTAACCAAGTCGGCGAGCGAGAGCATTTGCTTGAGGTCGTCGTGCAGGTCCTGGCGTTCAGCCTCTCGAAGTATGGGGCGCATCTCAGCGAGAGTTTCGTCGGAGGTTTTCTCTGTGGATGTTACGTTGAAGCGGCGGGATATATATTCTCGAACCACATCGGTCAGTTCTGTGAAATATCGTTTTGTCTCGCCCTGTTGCCATATCTTTTCGGCTTTTATCTTGTCGAGTTTCTCTAACGCCACTTCCTCAGCCGGACGAAGCAGTTCCGGATTGACAGGTTCTTCTTTCTGTTTCTTTAGTCGGCGTTTTAGGAAACGAACCAAGAAATAAATACCCACACCTAAAGCCGCAATTCCTAAAGCGAGCAGTATCCAACGGATGATTCCCCACCACCATATAGGGGCTTTCACAATATCTTTGATATCGTTGATATTGTTATCGGCAGTGTCGATAACGAAGGGTTGTATCACGTTGAGCGACAAAGGAGAAGATAATAATGTGTCGCCGTTGTAAACGAATGCTTGCTCAGGAATATAAAACAGCGAGTCTTTGAACGATGTGAGCGTTAGTTGTTGCTCTACCGTTATTTTGCCATTCGATAGTCGGGTGGTGTCGAGTTTGCTCTTTTCGACTATTTCGATATCACCGATTAGTTGGTTGTTGTAACGAGGAAACTCAACGTACTCTTGCTTGTCTTGGGTAACGCTGAGGTGCATACGAGTCTGGTCGCCTATCCAAAGTGAGGTGGAATCGATACTCGCACTTACTACTACTGCTAATAAAATAGTTGTTAATGTCATAATCAATCTCGGAAAAGTTGCATCAGACCTTTTACATAGTCGTCGTTGGTTCGGATAGCGACATTGTCGGTTCCGGTCTTGGTGAAAAGCTCGGCAAGCGACTCTTGCTGTAGTTGCCAATGTTTTGTATATGCCTCGCGAACAGCGTCAACCGATGTGTCGATCCACATTCGCTTGCCACTTTCGGCATCTCTTAGTTTAAGTAAGCCCACATTGGCAAGTTCGGCATCACGTCGGTCGTAAATTTGAATTGCTTTAATGTCGTGGCGGTTGCGTGCTACGAGAAGCGGTTTCTCAAGAGTTTTGGCAGGTTCGATGAAATCGGAAATGACAAACGCCGTGCAGCGACGTTTCTGAGCATTGTTGAAATATTCAAGTGCAAGGGCAGTGTCGGTGCCGGTAGATGTAGGTTCGAACGACAACAGTTCGCGGATGATATGCAGCACATGGGTTTTACCTTTTTTGGCAGGTATGTATTTCTCTATCTTGTCGGAATATAAAATCACTCCCACCTTATCGTTGTTCTCGATTGTAGAGAAGGCAAGGGTGGCTGCCACCTCGGCTATCATATCGCGTTTTATTTGAGTAAGCGTACCAAACTGACGTGAACCGCTAACATCGACCAGCAGCATGACGGTCAGTTCACGCTCTTCTTCGAAGACCTTGATGTAAGGTCGATTCAGGCGTGCGGTAACGTTCCAATCGATACTGCGTACATCGTCGCCCGGCTGATATTCGCGCACTTCAGTGAAAGTCATACCACGTCCTTTAAACGAACTATGGTATTCCCCTGCGAATATGTTCTTGCTCAGCGAACGGGTTTTAATTTCTATTTTCCTTACTTTTTGAAGTAGTTCTTCACTTGTCATAAGTTGAAAAATGAAAGTTGATATTTGCTACCCCTTAAGGTACCTCAACCTTGTTGAGTATCTCTGTTATTATATCTTCGGTTGTAAGGTTGTTAGCTTCAGCCTCGTAGGTCAGACCGATACGGTGGCGCAGAACATCGTAGCATACGGCGCGTACATCCTCGGGAATAACATAGCCGCGGCGATGGATAAATGCGTATGCGCGTGCAGCGAGAGCAAGATTGATACTTGCACGGGGCGAACCGCCGAACTGAATCATCGGTTTGAGGTCGTCTAATCCGTAGTCGGCAGGTTGACGTGTGGCAAATACTATATCTACAATGTATTTCTCTATCTTCTCGTCTAAATAAACCTCGCGAACCACACTGCGTGCTTTCTTGATATCGTCGGTACTGAGTATTGGCAATACTTGCTTGCGTGCTCCGCCTATGTTCTGACGGATAATCTGTTGCTCTTCTTCCTTTTTAGGATATCCAATCACAACCTTAAGCATGAAACGGTCGGTTTGTGCTTCGGGCAGCGGGTATGTACCTTCTTGCTCAATGGGGTTCTGAGTGGCAAGCACAAGGAACGGGTCGTCGAGTTTGAATGTGCTGTCGCCAATCGTTATCTGTCGCTCTTGCATCGCTTCGAGCAGAGCCGACTGCACTTTTGCCGGAGCACGGTTAATCTCATCGGCAAGAACGAAGTTGGCAAATATAGGTCCGCGTTTGATGCGGAACTCCTCGTTCTTCTGCGAGTAAATTTGCGTACCTATAACATCGGCAGGCAAGAGATCGGGAGTAAATTGAATACGGCTGAAGTTGGCTTTTATAAGGTCGGCAAGCGTACGGATGGCAAGTGTTTTGGCAAGACCCGGAACACCTTCAAGCAGAATATGTCCGTCGGATAGCAGACCGATGAGCAACGATTCTACTAAATGCTTCTGACCTACAATAACTTGATTCATACCCAAAGTGAGGGCATCAACAAACGAACTCTCGCGCTCGATGCGGTCTTGAAGTTCGCGAATATCTACAGGATTATCCATAAGAAAATATATGTTTTGGTTAATTTCGTAGTGTAACACTTCCAACATGCAAATTTTGTGCCATAGCAAAAGTTAAAAGTAAATTTTGTTATCTCTAAATGTCATTTTGTTTAGCAAATATTAAGAAATGATAATTCTAAGTGCTATAAAATCGTTATCTTATTGTGCTCACCCTTAAAATTCGTGTATGTTTTAATAAGTTTGTGTATTGTGAGTGTGAAACAAAAGGAATAATTTTGCAGCCGTGAAAATATGGGGCTTTCCGAAGAATTATGATAGTCCTCAAATTAAATGTTCTTAAGTTTCTTAACTACCTTAAGTTTGTTAAGTTTCTTAAATAACTTTTTGACGAATTAAATAACGTTACAATGAATAAGTTTTACACTATTTTGCTTGCAGCGATTGCAAGTTTGTTTGCGCTGAGTGTCAACGCTCAGCAACTTCCCGATCCAGGGTTCGAGAATTGGAGTAAAAACTTTAATGATTCGAAAGATGGCGATATGCCTCAATTAGCCAATTGGCAACCATCGAACGTAACCCAGACGGCTTTAGGTATAGAATTCCGTTTTAATTTGCTTCATAAAGAGGCGGGTCATACCGGCTCTTGTGCTATGGTGATGAACCGCGAGGTGGGTGCTGCCGGTATATTTGAAACAGCCCCTGCTTATTTCTCTACCGGTCAGACTTGGCAGTTCCTCAATGGTCTGGAGGTTACCAAAGCCACAGCTGGAACTTCGGGTGGTGTCAATTTCACATATCGTCCCGACTCGATGGAAGTGTGGATTAAGCGTACCGGCGACCATTGGAATGATGAAGACTTCCATATTTTGTTTTATTCATGGAAGGGGCAGTCGGTAGGTCGCACATATCAAGGCAAAGACGGTACTTGCACCGACATATCTGTAAAATCAGAAACCGATAAATACCGTTACGACGAAGAGTCGGATATCCGTCAGGCACTCGATGCCAACAAGTGCGGTATCGAAAAATCGGCGACTCAGATAGCCGAAGGTTGGTTGCGCGACAGAAAGGAATATGGTGATTGGACAAAAATAACCATACCTATTTTTTATGCAAACGACGAGAAACCTGAAAAATGCAATGTGATATTTTCGTCGTCGAACTATCCTAATTTCCGTGCCAACACGGGTCTTTTTATTGGTAATGCTCTCTATATTGACGATGTACGCCTTATTTACACGTCGAAAATCGACAAACTATATATCGGCGGTAAAGAGTGGAAGGGTTTCAATCCTAACTCGTCGGAAGTGCAGACCTTCTCTGTGGGCAAAACAGCCACTTCTATTCCTGAGATATACGGTATGCGTGGTGCCGGAAAACTGACTAATGCCCGTGGTGCTTCTGCCAACTTCCCCGGACGCCGGCTCTCAGCGTCGGAAATGAAAATAACGCAGGCAGGCGAAATCGACAAGACTCCTACTATCATTGAGGTAACAGCCGAAGCTAACGACGGCGTTTCGCCACAAACCACTACCTATAAGATACAGTTTGTGTCTGTTCAGTCGTCGAATGCACGCCTTGCCTCTATAAGCGTAAATGACGAACCTCTTGCGGGCTTTAACGGCTATCTTGGTAACTATAACGTAGAGTTGCCTTATGGTACTACTAAGGCTCCTGTAGTTACCATCGATAAGAGTGAAGATGCACAAGAGGTGAAAATCACTCAAGCCACCTCGCCTACAGGTAAGGCTACCATAACGGTGACTGCGCAAGACGGCAAGACCACGATGACATATACGCTGAATTTCTCGGTGGCAAAACTTTCGGATACCACTCTTGAGGCTATCTATATAGATGGCGACCTTATAGTCGGTTTCCTCTCGACAAAGCGTAACTATACAATAGAGTTACCGCTTGAAACAACTGCTGCACCTAAGATAACATGGAAGTCGGCATATAAGCAGGGCGAACAGACTATCACTCTAAAGCAGAACGACCTCTCGTCGGGTGCGCAGATAGTGGTAAGTGCTCCGGGCGCGACAAAAGATAACACGTATAAGATAACATATAAGATTACGGCTTCCACCTATTCGTTGCTCAAAGACTTGCGTGTAGGCGGTAAGACGGTTGACGATTTCAATCCGGAAAGGAAA
>JAFSTG010000002.1 GCA_017450605.1 Paludibacteraceae bacterium
ACGGTTTTGAAAGCATCATCGATAATATATTCATGACTCACACTCGTTCCCTCCAAAGTGGCTACTATGCTGATTATATCCTGACTATATCCCTCGAAAACCAAAGCATAGTTAACTGTATCGCCAACATTTATGGTATCTAACTGATAGACACCCTTGTCGTCAACATTAAGCGAGAGTGTGTCGGTGCGATTGAGCAGAATCTGCGATATACCAATAGCAGGTGCAAAATCACTGCCTGCACGGTCTAAACACGAAACCATCATTGATGCTACAACCAACAATAGGAATAGTTTTATTTTATTCATAGGAAAAAATAATTTGAAAAGATAAAGCCGAATAGAATGCTTTATGATAAAAGAAATCTCTAAAAAAATGATTAAAGAAGTGCGGCATATAGGACTCGAACCTACACGACTTACGTCACCAGATCCTAAGTCTGGCGCGGCTACCAATTACGCCAATGCCGCAAGTAGTGAATTACGTCGAAGCATTTTTCGAACGACGCTGCAAAATTAGTATATTTTTTTTCAATAACCAAATTTCACATTATTTTTATTATGCCGCTTTCAAAATCAGCACCTGAGCAGAAACCCACGTTCTATCATACACTGCCAAACGGAATACGTATAGTATTCCGACCTACACCCTCGCCTGTGGCATACGCCGGCATCATGGTAGGGGCAGGCACACGCGACGAAGAAGAGCAACTGAGCGGCATGGCGCATTATATAGAACATTGTGTTTTCAAAGGAACGGAAAAACACAGCGCACGAGAGATAATCAACAAGATTGAAGACATCGGCGGCGAAATAAACGCTTATACTACAAAAGAAGAAACCACTTTCTATGCCGCCACTCTTGCCAATCATATAGAACGGGTAACTGCACTGCTTGCCGACCTTGTTTTCCATCCTGTTTTTCCCGAGAAAGAGACTACAAAGGAACTAAATGTTATTTTCGATGAAATAGAAACCTACAACGATTCGCCATCCGAACTTATCTTCGACGACTTCGAAAATTTGGTTTTCGACCCGCACCCGCTGAGAATGCCGGTGCTGGGTACGAAAAAATCATTGCGCCACATACGAAAAAGCGATGCCAAGGCTTTCATGCAACGGTGTTATAATCCGGAACATATAGTGTATTTCTGCACCGGAAACCTCGAGTGGAAAACCGTTAAGCGCGTGGCTGAACGACACCTCAGTGAGGTACCCTATAAATCAAGGCAATATACACGATATGCTCCCGCCAACATGCACAACAACAGCATCTCTTATCGCAAACACACTCATCAGATTCATGTTATGCTTGGTGGCAGGGCTTACCCTCTCGGGCACGAAAAGCAACTGCAACTCTACCTTCTGCAACAGATTCTCGGAGGCGGAAGTCTCAACTCGATGCTTAACCTCCGACTGCGAGAACAAAACGGACTGGTTTACAACATTGAATGTAGCTACACTCCTCTCTCTGATTGCGGCTATTGGGCTGTATATTATGCCACAGAGAAAGAACATGCTGAACAATGCGAAGAGTTGGTTGCAGCCACTTTCCGTTTTATTAAAGACAAACAACTAAGCAGTAGCCGTCTCGACCGATACAAGCAGCAACTGCTCGGACAAATGGCAATAGCTGCCGATAATCAGGAGAATGCTGCACTAAGTATGGCTAAACAAATGCTCTATTTCTCATCTTCGCCACTCTGGCAACAAACCTATAGTATTGTAGCACAAACCACTGCACGGCAACTGCAAGATGTAGCCAACGAAATACTGCAAGAAAGCAACATATCAACACTATATTATAGGTAAAATTCATTTCTAAAGAACCTGACTTTCCCGCATCTCATCAAACCGGCATTTGATTATATACTTAATATTCACATGATTGGGTGCCAAAAACTTCAATAAATAAAAAATCAATATAACCATCTGTAACACAATATATTACACACTCTTCTCTCCTGTCATGTTCCTGTCATGTTCCTGTCAAGAACGAGTATTTGGCAAAACGAAGAGAAGACTTGAGTTAAAAACAAAGATAGCACTTTGCGGTCGGAATGCTCATAAATCCTACATTTTTTACTCTAAAAAATAGTTAATTGCTTGTTTTTTTCAAAAAAAAGCGTTACCTTTGCAGCGCTTTGATTGTGCCCTCTTACATAATTTAGGGTTAATTAGCATAAAACAAGTAAATTGTACAACTGTTATATAAAATGAAAAAACTACTCACAATCATTTCTTTTTGCTTAATTGCATTTACCGTTGCTGCGCAGACGCGCCATATTACCGGTACTGTGATTGATGAAGCAAGCGGAGAACCTGAGATAGGTGTATCTATTATTGTAACGGGTACGTCTATCGGTACGGTTTCCGATTACGACGGGCATTTCGAACTTGATGTGCCCAATGATGCCAAAACACTTACATTTAGTTACATGGGTAAAGAGACTTTGGTATTACCCATCAAAAACAACATGCGCGTTACCATGCGAGAGCACACCGAGTTGATCGACGAGGTTGTGGCTATCGCCTACGGTACCACATCCAAAAACTCTTACACGGGTTCTGTTCAAAGCGTTAAGGCTGAGACCATCGAAAAGAAAAACTCGACTGAGATTTCAAAGGCACTTGCCGGCGAGGTGGCCGGTGTGCAAGTTATCAACACTTCCGGTCAGCCGGGTACTAACGCCACAATGTATATTCGTGGTGTAGGTTCTATTATGTCGGGGCAGACACCTTTGTATGTGGTTGACGGCGTTCCCTTCGACGGCGATGTATCGTCAATTGACCCGAGCGATATCGAATCGACCTCTATTCTAAAGGATGCCACCGCTACTGCATTGTACGGTTCGCGAGGTGCCAACGGCGTTGTGCTTATCACAACAAAAAAAGGTAATTCAGGCGAGCATGGCAAGATAGATGTTGACGTTAAATATGGTGCCAACATGCACCTGCTGCCCATGTACGACGTCATAACATCGCCCGAAGAATACGTGGAACTTTCGTGGATGGGTATGTTCAACAGTCTGCGCGATGGTTTGTCAACCGACAACGGAGCCATCCGTCAGGCTAACCAGAACCTGTTTTCAGCCAAAGGTTTGCCAACCATCTATAACCTGTGGAACGAAAATGGGCAAAACCTCATCGACGGTACAACGGGCAAATTCTACAACGACGTTACACGCAAATCGCAGTTCGTTACCATGGATAACTGGTACAAGGCTATTTTCCGTGTAGGTCAGAAAGCAGAAGCCACGGTTAAGATAAGCGGTGGTTCCGACAAGACAACCTACTACACCTCTTTCGGTTATCTTAAAGACGAGGGGTATTATATCGGTTCTGATTTCGACCGCATCAACGTTCGTTCGAATATCCAGCACGAAGCCAAAAAATGGCTGAAAGGTGGTTTGAACTTCGCATACGCTTACACAAGCATGAACAACCCCGGACAAGGCAGCAACATGAACAATGGTTTTGCCTACGTCAACGAGATTCCGCCTATCTATCCCGTTTATCTCTATAACGAAGACGGTAGCATTAAGATTGACCCAAAGACCGGCGGCAAGGCATTCGACTATGGTATGAGCGAAGGTTCAGGTCGTGCATACGGTTCGGGTATCAACCCTGCCGGTTCGCTGCTTTACGACCGCGACAAGACTGTTGCCCACAATATCACAACAACGGCTTTCTTCGAAATAAAATTCTACAAGGACCTCAAGTTTACCGCTAACATAGGTTTCCAATACTATGGTGGTACCAACTCCTCTCTTACCAACCCATTCTATGGCGACGCTGCCGGAATAGGACGTATCTACAAACAGCAGTCGAACATGATAAGTCTTACTGCCAACCAACTGCTTGAGTACAAGAAAGAAATCAACGACAAGCATGTAGTGCAGGCAATGGCTGGCCATGAGATAAACTTCATTCAGGCGTCGTATATTTATGCCGGTTCGAAGAAACTTGCCAACCCATTCAGTTTAGAACTGAGTAATGCCGTACAGATGAGCGACATAGCCTCTAACACTTCGGAATACGCCATCGACTCGTATTTTGCTAATGCTCAATACACCTACGACGACCGATATGTAGTACTCGCCAACTATCGTGCCGATGGTTCTTCTCGTTTTGCCAAAGGACACCGTTGGGGACATTTCGGTTCGGTAGGTGCCGCATGGATTTTCACCAACGAGCAGTTTATGGAGCCTGCCAAGTCGATACTCAAAAATGGTAAACTCCGTTTGAGTTGGGGTGTGTTAGGTAACCAAGAGGTGGCTGCAAACCGCCACGAAGACCTTTATAGTATCGAGTATTCAGGCGGAGAAGTGGCATACGTTTGGGCAACCAAGGGTAACAAAGAACTCACTTGGGAGCGCAGCCAGCAGTTAGACTTAGGTTTGGAATTCTCGATTAGCAAATATTTGGATGCTGAAATCGACTACTTCTACAAACTTACCGACCACATGCTCTTCCCCTACTATGTAGCACCTTCGTTAGGCTATTCCTACTACTACTTCAATGGCGGGCAGATGGTAAACCAAGGTTTGGAATTCGACTTCAAAGTTCATGCAGTAAACACCAAGAAGGTGAAACTTGACATTCGCCTTAACGGATCGCACTATGCCAACTACGTAAAGAGCCTGCCTGAAGGTATCGACCTTACGGGTAGTTACGCAGTAGGACACAGCATCTATGAATGGCAGATGTATTCGTTCGAAGGAGTTGACCCTGAGACTGGTAAAGCTCTATATAAAGCTTACTACGACAAGAACCTCGGTGAATATGGCATCCATAACTCTGCCACCACTCTGCAAGACGAACACCGCAAGGGCGACAACTACATATCGAATGTATATACTTATTCGCTCGACCACCCCGGAGCCGATATTCGCGACACTGTAACCACCGAGCATAACTATGCCGGCTACAACTTCTCAGGTAAGAGCGCACTGCCGGCTTTGGCAGGCGGTTTCGGTTTCGACCTCGAGGTTTATGGTGTTACTCTTTCTGCTACATGTTCTTACGGTATTGGCGGTTATGGTTACGACAACACTTACGCCATACTTATGAACTCTGAGAAAGCAGGAAAATACAACTGGCACACCGATATCCGTGGCGCATGGAGCCGCTTCATGACCGACGAACAGAAAGCTAACGCCACTATTCCGCGTTTGAGTAATGGTTCCGACCTCTACGCCAACTCACAATCAACACGTTTCCTTACAAGCAACTCGTACTTGAGTTTGAACAGCGTTCGTCTGGGATATAAGTTCCCCACCAAATGGATGGAGAAAATCAAACTCCACTCGTTAGAAATATGGGTTTCAGGCGAGAACCTCGCAGTTGCAAGTGCACGAAAAGGTTATAACCCAACTGTAAGTTTCAGCGGTAGTTCAGACAGTTACCAATACACTCCTCTATCGGCAGTGATGGGCGGTGTGAAGTTCCAATTCTAAGAAACAGCATACGAACTAAGAAAAATTTACGATTATGAAAACATATATCAAATCAGGTATTTTTGCAGCGGTAGCATCGTTGGTGCTTTTCGCCACCGGTTGCTCCGACAAATTTCTCGATCGTTATCCTCAGGGAGGCACTATTCTTCAGAGTCAGTATGAGCAACTGAGCAACACCTTGGAAGGCTCGCTCTACGGAATCTACACCCAACTATATATGTACTCGGATCACGACGAGTTTGGTCAGCGCTCGATAGATATGTACACCGACATCTGTAGCGGCGATATGGCTCTTACTGCACGTACATACAATTGGTTTTATTTAGATGAATACGGGCGTACCCGCGAGCGCACCGGATATTTCTGGGCATACTACTACGATATTATTCACAACACCAATCTCGTGCTTAATTTAGCCAAAGTACAAAGCGAAGTTATAAACAAGGTAACGCAGTTCGGTTTCCCAACCAACGGGTTGCAAGTTATGTCGGGAAAAGACACTCTTTGTTCATACACCGAAAGTGAGGCGCATATTGCCGGCTATTTTGCACAGGCACTCACTTTAAGAGGATACGCTTACGCCAACTTGGTTCGCTATTATGCTCCTGCAGTACAAGATATTCGTTCGGGGCAAGCCGAGACATTAGGTAACACAGCGATGACACTTAAAGAATGTGCTGTTGGTCCTATATACGTAGAAAATGATATGGATACTGCAAAAGCACGTGCTTCAGTAGCCGATTTCTACGACCGTGTTGAGCAAGACCTTACGCTTGCCATCAACTACTTCGACGGTTTCAAGAACTACCTTACCCGTACCTCAAAACTCGAAGTGGATGCAAACGTGGCACGCGGACTCTTGGCATACGCATATCTTAACCTCGCCAATCCCGCAGACGTAAGCAATGCCGCAATCTATCAGAAAGCATTAGACCGTGCAAAAGAGATTATCGATAGCAACGCCTACACCATCATTCCGAACAGCAACCTGCTCACCAACGGCTTTAATAACGTTAACGACCCCTCTTGGATATGGGGTGAAGAAGTAACGGTAGAGAACGCCACAGGATTAGGCTCATTCTTTGGTCAGGTGGATATCCACTCGTATAGTTATGCATGGTCGGGCGACACCAAGGTTATCGACGAGGAGTTGTATAAACTTATTCCCTCGTGGGATGGCAGAACAAAATGGTTTAACGATGGTAAAGCCAACTCAACCTTCAAACTATGTCCCGACAAGAAATTCTTCTCGGCAATCAATCCCACCTCTACCAACGAAGACGATGTTGACAGGTCATGGGAGAGCGACAACGTGTTTATGCGTATTGAGTCGATTTACCTTATTGCCGCTGAAGCTGCCTATCGTTTAGGCGACTATGCTGCTTCAGCAAGTTATCTGACGGCTATCACTGACCAGCGTCTTGACCTCACAAATACCGACCAAACAAAAGTTGCTGCCGACTATGCCACTTGGAAGAGCGAGCTCGCCGACAACACTAAACTACTCGACGCACTGAAACTCAACTGGCGAGTAGAAATGTGGGGCGAGGGTTATGGTTTCCAAACTCTCCGCCGCTTGACTAAAAAGATGAAAAGAGGTGGCAATCATCTATACAGTTCGGGAGAAGAAGTTGACGGATACTCATCGAAGTTCACCTTCCCTATCCCAAGCAGTGAAAGCCTTTACAACAAGTGGATCGACCCCAAAGTTTTGACAGTTGAACAATAATAATGCACACAAATTAAAAATAACAAATTTTATGAAAGTAAAAGTATTTGGAGCAATTGCTCTCGCAGTTGTCATAGGTCTGGCAAGCTGCGGAAAAGAAAAAGAACCGGAAAAGGTTACAGGTATTAGTATCAAGCAAGGTACAGAACTTACAATGGCAGAAGGCGAGCAGATGCGTCTTACCGCAGCTCTCGAACCTGAAGGAGTTGATGGCGTAGTTGCATGGTCAACATCCGACTCAACTATCGTTTCAGTAGCAGTTAATGGTGTTATCAAAGCTAACCTTGTAGGTGAAGCCGTAGTTACCGCTTCGTGCGAGGAATTTAAGGCTGACATCAAAATTACAGTTAAACCTTATTTTGAAATGCTTAAGTTCACCAATGCTATTATGCATGATGTTGCAGCTGAACCGATTGACACCACTATTTACGAATTGGAAGTTACCTATTCCACCGGAGAGGAAGCTACTATCAATGCTCAGAAATACGCTGCCACCTTGTGGGTTTGCGCCGATGGTTTCTTTGTAAACGAATCCGGCGAATGGGATGGTTCTACCGACGGTACAGTCCTCGCTATCCCCACTCACCTCTATATAGCAACTCCTGAAATCAACCCTGAGACAGGAGCAAGCGGACGAGTAAGCCTTGGTTCATATCTTGTAACCAACGACACAGAAGAATACTCCGACACTACCGTACATATCGGCAGACCCGGCGTCATTACCGACGAAAACACATATATTTCGTACTTTGACGAATTCTGCAACCGTCTCAACGATTACATCTCTACCGGTAATAGCGACTCTCGTTCAAGCGCTTACGATATGCTCGACTCGGCTTATACCCTCGTTGCCAACTCTCACATGCTTACTCTGACTTACTACTCGGTATCTGATGGTGCTCCGCAAGACGGCTACTATCTGCCCAGAATATGCGACGGTATAGTTGACTACGCTTACTTCTCGCTCAATGCTAATGGTATATCACGTTACATGACCGGTATGGACTTCTTCCAAGCTAAAGTTAAAGTATTCGACGAATACTACGGAGCTAAGATAGAAGAAGATGGTGAGTTTATTAAGTTAGGCGACCGCAACATCCACTTTATCGAGTACAACTATGTTACCGGTACTATTCCTCAGCAGCAGTCAGTTAAACAGAAAACACAGCGTCTGCATGCTATCCCTGTAACAGTTCTCAGCGAAATGCCTATGGTTAAGTATTCGCTCGACCAACAACTGCAGAGCCGCGTTAAACGTGCTCTGAGATAATAGTTGATTTGCACAAAACAATAAAAGGGGAGTGCTAATTTTAGGCACTCTCCTTTTCTTATTTGCATATTCGCACAAAAAGCCTTAATTTTGCAGCAATAAAATTGAAGTTAAGAAGTAGAAGGTAGCAAGTAGCAAGTAAAGATTTAAATGAAAAGGATAATTAACATAGTATTTTTTATCTTATTGGTTAGCGGGTTATTGGCAGTACCGGCTTACCATGGTTACATATCTCGCACGATGCCTAATGGCGAGGTCATCGAATATCGAATGGTAGGCGACGAATATG
The DNA here is from genome assembly GCA_017450605.1 of Paludibacteraceae bacterium. Lineage (GTDB taxonomy): Bacteria > Bacteroidota > Bacteroidia > Bacteroidales > Paludibacteraceae > Colicola. The sequence continues at coordinate 8,747 of JAFSTG010000002.1, forward strand.
CCCACTATTATCAACTTCGCGACGGGCGGACTTTCCGCTTCACAGCCACAGGCTATGTAATCGACGAGAACGAGCCATCTGCTGCGCTGCAACGCCGTATGCAACTCTGCAATGAGGAAAACTCACCTGTTTCAAAAAACAGCGGACTACTTGCCACACAAAGCACTCAAGCCACCTTCCCACTCAAAGGTGAAATACGTAGTGTAGTTATACTGGCTGAGTTCTCTGACCTTGCTTTCACCGTCAGTGAACCACGCAAAGCATTCAGCCGCCTACTCAACGAACAAAACTATAGAGAGAATAATAGTACGGGGTCAGCCCGCGACTATTTTCTTGCATCGTCGATGGGTGTATTCCGACCCTATTTCGATGTGTATGGTCCTTATCGTTTAGAACACGACTACGCTTACTATGGTGCACACGAAGGCAAACGCTCGGATAAAAATGCTGCTGATATGATAGTGCAAGCCTGCCGGTTAGCAGAGCAAGACGGAGTTGATTTCAGTAAGTACGACGAGGATAACGACGGTGTGATAGATAATGTGTTTGTCTATTATGCAGGTCATAATGAAGCTGAGCACGGGGGGGAAAACACCATCTGGCCGCATAAATCGCAGATTTCAAGTCGCCCCAAACTAAGTGGTAAGTCGCTCTACACCTATTCGTGCACATCTGAGTTGAGTGGTTCGTCTGGCAATATGATGTGCGGCATCGGTACGTTTTGCCACGAGTTCGGGCACGTTCTCGGCTTGCCCGACCTCTATAACACAACCAACAACGAAGGAGACAACGATATATACACCGTCGGTTCGTGGGATGTGATGTGCCAGGGACCATACAACAACGAAGGGCACACTCCCCCACTCTATTCTGCCTTCGAAAGGTTTATGCTCGGATGGCTGACACCCGTTCAACTAACCACAGACAGCACATATATACTCAAGGACTTAGAGACGACCAACACAGCCTATCTCATTGCTAAAGAAAAACATAACCTCGAGCCTTTCACACCTTCGCCTTACGAATATTTCATGATAGAGAACCGGCAGCGGGTGGGCTGGGACAGCGTAGCCGGCAGGCGGACAACCGACTGTGCCATTCCCGGAGAAGGAATGCTATTGTCGCATATAGTTTTCAGTGCTGCGTATTGGAATAGTAATACGTTCAACGACCACAACATCTTAGGCTACGATATAGTAGAAGCTCTCGACCAAACCACTACTACCGCCGGACCGACCGATACTTATCCCGGCAGTGCGGGAATAACATTTGCAGTCCCTACACTCTCTACTGCGGAGCGACTTACCGACAAACAGATATATAACATAGCACAATCCGAAAACGGCGACATACTATTCAGCTTCGGCAGTAACAAAGGCGGAGGCTTTGTATTCAGTAGGGAGAGTATTGAGAACCTTATCACCACCTACGATGTCGGCCCAAAAGAATACACCATCGATTCGGTAACACTCACCGGTAAGAATATCGACACCAAAGAGATTCAAATATCTATCTATTCCGGCAATTTCTCATTCTCGCCCGATAGCGGTGCCACATGGTATGACTATAATTCAGTTTTCTCCGACACCTGCCTTAGCGACAGCAGTTACCATCGTATGCTACTTGTCCGCCACGAACCAAAGCGACAAAATTGCAGTACTACAAACGGTTCGCTGCAAGTGCGAAGTAAGGGTGCACAAAGCCGTGTACTGACTCTGAAAGGTTCTGCACCACGGCCTATTTATATACACCAACCTAAGATAACCGAAGTGCGCGACATCACTCCCTACTCTTTCACCTTTAGTTGGGAAGATATAGAAGATGCCGAGCAGTATTATCTTACCATCTATAGTAAAACAAGTGGTGAGACCGAGATGCTGCAAAGTTTCGAAGACTTCTTCGATGCTCAAGCAGTAGCCCGTCAAGGCTGGGAAGCCGACTACTCGATTATAAGCAGTCAGGAGAGCGCCGACGGTAAAGGGTCGGTGGTATTCAATGTTACAGGGCAATATATAAAAAGCGAACAGTATTCAGAACCTGTCAGCCGGTTAGCATTCTGGTTCACCAATCACTATACTTCAACCGACGAGGTCGGTCAACTTCGCCTGACGGCATTCAATTCGGAAGGTGAAGCCATAGTGATAGATAACATCACCATTCGCTCCACATCCCGATATGTAACTAAAAACTACGAGTTTGCCGAGAACGATGGCTATCGCCAGTTTATGCTCGAATACACGGCTCAGACAGCAGTAGGCAATGTGTTTATCGACAAGTGGCAAGCATTCTACGACTATCAGCTGACCTACGTATATAAAGACGAAGAACGAGAAGTGGTGGCTCCGCTACACACTGCTATTGTCAATTCACTCTCACCTAACACCACTTATAATATTATTGTTCAGGCAGCAGAAGCGAAAGGCTGCTCACCTCATAAAACCATACTTGCCAACCCCTATTCAGTAAAAACAATGCCGGGTACTGAAGGCAAAAACCAACTGAGTATTATTCCACAAGACGATGGTTCTGTTATAGTCTATCTACCCGACATAGGTGATGCCAACAACAAGCTATTTATATTCACTGCTAACGGAGTGCTGGTTGAAACCATTGACATACAAGCCGGTTCTAACAATGTCGTTGTACCTGCCGCTGTGTTTGCTGAACATCAACTATATTTCTGTAAATATTCCAATTACAAGAAAATCAGACGCAAAGATTATTGGGGGAAGATTATCAACTAAGGAGTATTTTTTTATTGCGATATGCGGAATACGAGCCATGGGATTACGTCTTGTCCGCTATGATGAGGATAGTGTTTCACATCTCCTATATCATGACGTACCCCCTGAGCGTCACGATAATATGAAAAGTCGTCGCCACCGGTGATATATATTGCATCACGAAAACCATAGTTACGCAAAGCAATAGCAAAATCTTCCATACGTTGTTTTTGTCGTGAACGGACAAACAACAAGTCGTTGCCATCGGTTGTAGCATACGCACAACGATATTGCACTCCTTTTAAATCATACACAGCAGGCATAGCATAATTACTCAGGAGGATATATTGGCGGAAAAACGAGCCGTTTTGCTTTTTTACGTAACGGCTTATTTTACTACTCTTGCTCACTCCCATAACAATATGTTTATTTGCCATTGCCATGTAAGCATAACGTCTTCCCACACTTTTATATTCCTTCCCGTCGATAATCAACTTATCAAGATATCTTCCGTCTGCCTTATGATCAGCAGAACGCGAATAGAACACCACAGTGGCGTCAGCAGTGTCGGGTTCACCAATCTCCAAGCGAGCCTCAAGCCCTCCATGAGATTGGTTGATACCTTGCAGCTTATAAGTATCGTACATATTGTTATCAAACAAAAAACTATCAGCCACAATTGCAAGTTGTTCTATCGGTGCATTATAATTTTTCAGTTTGTCAATATTCTCATTTACACTCACACTTTGTGGCACTCCCAATTCCGTATGCCGCTGCCATTGCTTTCTTACAAGAAAAGCAACAATAAGAAACAATGCAGCCAAAGATATTGCGAGCAGCACATAGTAACGTTTTTCTATTTTTCTTTTTTCTCGACCTACTGCCCCTATACCATCATCGTCACGCTCAATAGTGATAATGGGTATTTCCTCTTCTGCCGGAGCACTAATATTTTTTTCTTCCTTCATAATTCAAATGATATTGTAATAAGTTCTATGCTTGCAACTTTTCCCGTTCAAGTTCCTGCTTGAGTTGCTTGAGGCTATCGCGTGAGATACTTAGATTCGGAATCTTAGCTGTTATCTCGCGCCCTGCAAACACCAATATCTGCTCAGTTAAGTCAACAACATAAATGTAATGCTTGTTGACTAAATAACTGCGCCCTACGCGCATGAGAGGGTTATTGAGCAACTGCTTGGATGCCTTCTCAAGGGCAATAAGCTGAAATGTAAAGGTTCTACTTGTACCATTGGTGAGCACAATAGTTGAGTAGTTACCTTCAGCCTTTATATACACAATGTCTAAGGGATTGATCCTAACAAGACTATTGGGTAGAGATATCTTAAAATATTCCATTCTGTATTTTATTGCCTAATTATAATAACACGGCAAAGTTACTTTTTTTTCTCTAATTGGCAAAATACGGCGATCAAATGTAGCAGTCTCAACTCGTTCGTACAAAATATCTCGTGGTTGGTACAACAAACATTGCCGCCTTTTACACATTTTGATACTTTTGCTGTCGAAAATAAGAAACAACAATATTCACATTAAAATATCAATAATATGTTAACTACTTTTTCTTTTAGAAATCTAAAAACCGATTGGAAATCGGTATTTTATCAGTACCCGTTCACTGTTGGGTGTATTGTGCTGAGTACAGTGATAACCATAATTGGCATTGCCATGGGTGAAAAACTTTGTACAGCGGCTTATTTTTCAATGTTCCTCGTTATTATTATTCATACTTGGGAACGATTACGTGCCGAATATGGCAAGCAGAAAAGCCGGCAACTCTATATTTTTTTAGGAGTGTCTGTTGCAATTTGGGCATTATTGCTTGCAAGTATTCTGATATTAAAGCATAGAGACAGCGATTATTCTTATTATTATATTTTACATTATCTCGATTTAAGACCCGGAGAAATGTCTTTGTTTTGGATAGTTAGATACGAATATGAATATGCCGTAACAGCTTGTTGCATTGGGTTTATGATATATGCATTTTTTGCGCCTCGCATTTTTGACAACCATGATTATAATGTTATGCCCCTTGTGAAAGCAATTGTTTTAAACCTTCTAATAGCCTTCGGTCTTGCCATAGTTGTTTACATGGTATGGGTAGGAATGATTTGGACCTCGTCTAAAATATTTGAAAACACGGTTGACTACAAGGAGTATTACTCGTGGTTTGTGTTAATCGTTTATATGATTGGCAGTTATCTCTATGTTTTTTCACTGCCGAATAAAGAACAGCGAATGGAAGAAGACAATATTACAAACTTTATAACAAAAACACTAAATGTAATTTTCAAATACATAGCCGTACCCATTATCGTTTTCTTTATAATGGTGATGCTAATATATGCTACAAGAATTCTTATTGTTTGGGAGTTACCGAAAGTTCGCTTGTCGGTATTAGTAAGTATCATAATGCTTCTCTATATGTTCACCTACACTGTATTATACGATAGTTTTAAGGAACAAAACGGATGGTTATATAAACTGCTCACCCTTTATATTCCGGCAGCGATGCTACCTTTGTGCGTACTTATGACCATAGGAATAATCAAGCGATTTACCGATTATGGAATTACACCACTACGACTCTATATACTAACCGTAAATATATTTTTCTACTTTGTGTGCCTTTATATGTTACTCTCTAAACGGAAACGCTTTAGTGTATATTGGATAGTTCTGAGTTCTGCGTTCATTTTAACTACTGCTTTGCCCTACAATTACAGCGAATTGGATTATTATTTAGAAAAAACACTATTCGACACAAGGTATGAAGAAATAAAGTCGTTAGAAGAACTCAATAGTCAAACTCAGATAAATACTGAAGAGTCGACTACGACTGATACCACAGATATCATTTCGAAGTAACCCACTTTGCTCCACAGATAGCAGCAAATCGGCAACAAGCTGATTTGCTGCTACTAATTTGTTATTTTACCATCAAAAACACTTACAATAAAAATTATTTTCAAAAAAAGTGGAGAAAAGTGGTGAGATTTTAAATATTTTTTCCTACCTTTGCAGCGACATATCACCAACTGCGAAAATTAGAGACGCTCTCAAGGCGTCTCTAATAATCAAAGTTGGCAAGAAAGGTTCAGAGGCAAGCAGTTAAAGCAAATATCAATATAGTATGAGTTCGTTTGCAAATCGCATAGAGGTAAAAGTTGACGATAAGGGCAGAATATTCATTCCCTCCGCCTACAGAAAGATTCTCTCCGACATGGGGTCGAAGAATGTCATCATGCGTCGCGAGCCGGGTTTGGAGTGCCTCACTATTTATCCTGAGGCAGAATGGGACAAGCGAGTGGAAGAGTTCAGCAGCAACTTGAACGAGTGGAACCCCGACGATTTGATGTTGCTTATGCAGTTTGTCGGTGATGCCGAGTATGTAGAGATTGATTGTCAGGGAAGGATATTGCTTTCGAAAAAGAATTTGCAATCAATAAACGCAGGCAAGGAACTTGTATTGGTAGGTTTGCGTAATCGTTTTACGATATGGGACAAGCAAAATTTTGCAGCACATTGCCTCAATCCCACTGAACTCGGCGAAGCTATTGCCAAGAGAATGAAGAAAGATAAATAACCATATTCTGCCGATAGACTCTTTTTGTCCACAAGTTTAGACTACCAACTATTAACTACAAATTGTATCCCCAGTTTTTCAATATATAAGCCATTAAACCAACCATTAAGTCCGTTTTACTATGGAAAAAATCGCGTATCATATTCCGGCGTTACTGCTCCCTACAATCGACGGAGTAGTGACTCGTCGGGATGGTACTTACATAGATGCCACATTTGGCGGTGGAGGACATTCCAAGGAATTGCTCTGTCGTTTAGGCTCAGGCGGGCGTTTGTTTTCGTTTGACCAAGACATCGACGCTTACGACAACCGTATTGACGACAAGCGTTTTTGTTTTGTTCTAAGCAATTTCCGCTATCTGAAAAATTTCATGCGCTATTATGGAGTAGAGCAGATTGACGGATTAGTAGCCGATTTGGGAGTCTCGTTTCACCATTTCGACATGGCAGAACGAGGCTTTTCTTTCCGCTACGAAGCTCCTTTGGATATGCGAATGAACAGCAGTTCGTTGCTAACAGCCGCCCAAGTGGTTAACACCTATGATACCAATTCACTGATACGCATATTCAAACTATGGGGAGAGATAAGTAATGCACATCGTATGGCAGACGCCATAGTTAAACGCCGCGCACAAAAAGAAATATACACCACCACCGAACTTGCCGAGTTGCTCACTCCGTTCTGTGGACACGACAAAGAGAAAAAAGAACTCGCCAAGGTGTTTCAGGCACTGCGAATAGAGGTTAACGACGAGATGGGGGCACTCAAAGAAATGCTCACTGCAGCGCAAGAGTTATTGTCAGACGGCGGTAGAATAGCAATACTCACCTACCATAGTTTAGAAGACCGAATAGTGAAAAATTTCTTTAGAAGCGGCAATATCGACGGCGAGATAGAGAAAGATTTCTACGGTCGGAAGAAGTGTCCGCTTAGAGTTGTCAACACAAAAGTTATAACTGCCGACGAGCAAGAAGTAGCAGAAAATCCAAGAGCCAGAAGTGCAAAACTAAGAATAGCAGAAAAAATAGCAAACGAATAAATATACGACATATTCCAATGATGGTCATTTCTGACCGTAGATAATGAATTTTATAGTAAACTAACCTTACCCAATTATGAAAAATTTATTTACACAAGAGCGGTTGCAGGATTTCGGCGAGAAGTCGAAACGCACTCTGCACGACATTTTCACAGGTGATTTTCTCACTCGCGAGTTCATAACCAAGCAGTTTGGACTTTTGTTCCTTATCGGTGCCATGTTTCTTATCTATATCAATGCCGGTTATAGAAGCGAGAAGCAGCACAACAAAATTATAATTCTTCAGAATCAACTTCAAGACCTACGCTATGAATATCTGACACTGTCGGCCGAATTAGTTGAGATGAGCAGACAATCGAATGTGTCGGCTCAACTAAAAGAAAACGGCAGTCAAATAAAAGAATCATCGGTACCGGCAATAAAAATCCGTTAGCAGTCATGTCAGATTTTCAGAGAAACATCATACTACGTTTTTTCTTGGTCTTTATTGTCATCACCATTGCCTTCGGAGCAGTTGTGGCAAAGATTGTGCACCTTCAGACCAAAGAACGCGACTCTTTGTTAGAATTAGAGCAGAATCAGAGTCGTTCTAACCGTGAGATACCTGCCAAACGCGGTAATATCTACGATTGCAACGGTCGATTATTAGCGGGCAGCATACCCACTTATCTTATCTTCATCGACACAAAAGCCGAGTCGTTACGCAAAAATAACGGATCATTGTTCTTCTCGAATATCGACAGTATCTCTACCGGTTTAGCCGCTATCTTCGCCGACAAGAGTGCAGAAAAATACAAACAGTATCTACTGGATGGCTATAAGAAAGGCAAACGCCGACTGCGCCTCAATGCACACCGAGCCACCTACACCCAATATAAACGCGTGATGAATATTCCGTTTTTCAAAGCAGGCAGGCAGACGAGCGGCACCTTTGCAGAGATAGGACATCAGCGCATCAAACCTTTCGGTTCGCTTTGCTCGCGCACCATCGGCGGCACATACGCCGACACCGGCTATGGTAACTCAGGCATCGAGAAACAATACGACGAGACATTGCGTGGCAAACCCGGCGAAGGAATACGTCAGCGTGTAGGTAATTTCACAACCGACATTCCCATTGTTGAAGCAATCGACGGCAGCGATGTGATAACCACCATCGATGCCGATTTGCAAGACATAGTAGAAAGCGAACTGCGTCGCACTCTGTCTCAGACAGGCGGCGAGTGGGCTTGCTGTATTCTCATGGAAACGAATGGTGAGGTGAAGGCGATATGTAACCTCGACCGTAATGCCGATGGGACTTACACCGAACAAATCAACCACGCAGTAACTCGCATGGAGCCGGGGTCGATGTTCAAAACAATTTCGCTGATGGCTGCTCTCGACGATGGCAAGGTGCAACTTACCGACACCTTCCATGTCAGTTCTAAAGGATGGGTATATCAAGACCGTAACCACCCAATCAACGATTCTCACTATATTCAAGAACTAAAAGGCGTTATGACTGTTAAACAAGGTCTTACCACATCGTCGAATATTGTGCTTGCCAAAGTGGTAACCTCGTCGTACGACAAGAAGGCAGAGAAATACGTGAACAAACTTCGCGACATGGGTATGTGTAAAACATTCGAGTGTGATGTGCCGGGGGCTCAAGCACCGAGAATTGACGTTCCCAAAGATAGAGAAACACTTGCCCGCATGTCGTTTGGTTATTCGGTTGAGATTCCACCTATCTACACCCTTATGTACTACAACGCAATTGCCAACAACGGGCGTATGGTTACCCCGATAATGGTGAAAGAGATACGTAGCAACAACGAGACTGAAAAACGCCTCAGCCCCAAGACTCTCAATAGCAGTGTATGCAGTAAGAGCACACTGAGCGACATACGCGAATGCTTAGAGTCGGTAGTGTGGGACACGTTAGGCACAGCGGCCCCACGTCGATGGTCGAACAAAGCAAAAAGCCAGAAGGTGCATATTGCAGGCAAAACAGGTACTGCGCGTGTATTCGAAAACGGAGCATATCTTAACACATGGCATAGAATAGCATTCTGCGGCTACTTCCCTATGGAAGAGCCTAAATACACATGTATATGTGTAATACACAGAGTTAATTCTCGCGATGCCGGAAGCGACTGCGGCGGTACTGTACGACGCATTGCTGAACGAGCAATGGCACACCATAGCATAGAACTCGAACAACTAAATGAAGGACAGATAGATAAACCACACATTAAGAAAGGACTTCATTCGCAAGCCTTGAAAGTCAGCAGAAAACTCGATTTAGGATTGAAACGCGACAAACACGAATGGGGAGCTTACAACAACGAACTCGAATATTCAGCCGTCGAAATTAAACAAAACACACTACCTGATGTTCGAGGAATGGGAGCAAAAGATGCCATCTATGCTATCGAACAAACAGGTATGATAGCCTCCATTCGCGGCAGTGGAAAGGTTGTTACACAAAGCATTACTGCCGGCAGCAAACCAACAAGAGGTGGCACGGTGGTACTTGAGTTACGCTAAAAGAATATAATAAATGCGTATTGCCTTAACTTCTCTATCTATTGAATTTTCTAAACACTAAACTAAATACAATCATGATATTAAAAGAATTACTAAAAGAGGTGTCTGTCAAGCAGATTATCGGTAGCACGGAGTGTGAGATATCGGGTATCGTTTTCGACTCGAGGAAAGTAGATAACACCACTCTGTTTGTAGCTCAGCGCGGAACGAGTGTTGACGGACATGATTTCATAGGCGACTGCATAGCCAAAGGCGCACCTGCCATAGTTTGCGAAACGTATGAAGCGCAAGGAGGTAACAACAACACCACTATAGTTGTAGTTGACGACAGCAACAAAGCCTTAGGTTTGATAGCTGACACTTTCTACCATCATCCGTCGAAACATCTTACGCTCGTTGGGGTAACAGGGACTAACGGCAAGACAACGATAGCCACACTGCTATATCGCCTCACACGTAAGATGGGGTATAAAGCAGGATTATTGTCAACAGTATGCAACTATGTTGACGACACAGCCATAGCTTCTACTCATACCACCCCCGATGCCGTGCAACTCAACTCACTGTTGGCGCAGATGGTAGAGAGCGGTTGCCAATATGCCTTTATGGAAGTATCGTCGCATTCGATAGCTCAGGAACGTATAGCCGGTCTGCAATTCGATGGTGCGTTGTTTACCAATCTCACCCGCGACCATATCGACTATCATAAGACATTCGACAACTATCGGGACACAAAAAAACGTCTTTTCGACAACCTTTCAGCCGATGCCTTTGCCATTACCAACAAAGACGACCGCAACGGTATGGTGATGGTGCAGAACTGCAAGGCACATGTGCTCACCTACTCGATGCATACCATTGCCGACTTCCATGCCCGTATCCTCGAAGAGGGCTTCGACGGCATGCTGCTTGACATAAACAAACATGAGGTGTTCGTGCCGCTTGTAGGCAGGTTCAATGTTCAAAACCTGCTTTGCATCTATGGCGCAGCCATCTCGCTCGGATTCGACGAAAGCGAGGTGTTACGCATACTCAGTACTCTCACCGCTGTGAGCGGACGCTTCGAGACCATTTATTCTCCCAAGGGCTGGACTGCTATTGTTGATTACGCCCACACTCCTGATGCTGTTGAGAACGTGATAAACACCATCAACGAGATACGGCAGAAGAACTCAAAACTGATAACAGTGGTAGGTTGCGGAGGAAACCGCGACAAGGGGAAACGTCCGATGATGGCACAGATAGCCAAGAAGAGTTCCGACCGGCTTATCCTCACGAGCGATAATCCGCGCGACGAAGAACCCCGAGATATCCTCAACGATATGCTTGCCGGACTTACCGAAAACGAACAACTCTCGACATTAGTAATCGAAGACCGCCGACAAGCAATACGCACGGCATGCTCGCTTGCCGGCAAAAATGACGTAATTCTCATAGCCGGAAAGGGACATGAAGACTACCAGATAATAAAAGGCGTAAAGCACCATTTCGACGACAGAGAAGAGGTAAAAATGATGGCACAATAACAGCTGAGAACTGAAAACTGAATAGAAATAAAAAAACACCCAATACTATGTTATATCACCTTTTTGAATATCTCAATTCGCAATTTCACATTCCCGGTGGAGGATTATGGAATTACATCTCTTTCCGTGCTATATTAGCCGGCTCTATTGCGCTTATATGTGCTATAATAATAGGCAAACACTTCATTGCATTTATGAATAGCAGGCATATCTACGAGACTCAGCGCGACGAGAAGATTGACCATAGCGCAGCCTCGAAAAAGAACGTGCCTACCATGGGCGGAATAATCATCATCTTTTCGCTGATGATATCGGTTCTGCTGTTTTGTAAACTCAATAGCGTTTACACACTCCTGATGATAGCCACTACACTTATTCTCGGCTGCTTGGGATTTGCCGACGACTATATCAAAACCTTCAAGAAAAACAAAGACGGCATCAAGCCTATCGTTAAGTTGGCCGGTCAGGTAACCGTAGGTTTGTTGGTCGGCCTGACTCTGCGTTTCTCACCGAGTGTGGTTATGAACGAGCATGTCGAGCGCACTATAGAGAACAACGTGATAGTGTATCATAAAACACCTGAGATAAAGTCAACCCGCACCACCATACCATTCGTTAAGAATCATAATGCCAACTATGCCGATATGTTCTCGTTCCTCGGCAGCAATTGGAAATACAAGGCTGGTTGGATATTCTTTATCATCCTTATTACCTTAGTGGTAATGGGCACAAGTAATGGTGCTAACCTAAACGATGGTATGGACGGCATGGCAGCGGGTAACTCCGCTATCATGGGGTTGGGATTAGTGGTGTTAGCCTACGTCTCGAGTAGTACGTTTATGGCTGAATACCTAAAGTTAATGTATATACCCGGAAGTGAAGAGTTAGTAGTTTTCCTTGCTGCATTCGTAGGTGCGCTGATAGGCTTTTTGTGGTATAACTTCGCACCTGCCGAGATATTCATGGGCGACACGGGTAGTCTGTGTATAGGCGGAATAATAGCAGTGTCGGCTTGTATTATTCACAAAGAGTGGCTTTTGCCTATACTCTGCGGTGTATTCGTGATGGAAGCTCTCAGCGTAATGATACAAACCCGCTGGTTCCGTTTAGGCAAGAAAAGAGGTGTTGAGCAAAGGGTATGGAAACGCTCACCTATACACGACCACTTCAGATACTCTTACGACGAGGTAAAGAAAGATCATCCTAACTGTACATACATATTCAAAGGCGAGAAGAAAGGTCATGCAGAAACAAAGATAGTAGTTCGTTTCTGGCTTGTATCATTGCTGCTTCTTGCTTTCACCATACTAACACTCAAAATCAGATAATATGGCACGCTTGGTTATTCTTGGAGCCGGCGAAAGCGGAGCCGGCGCAGCAATCTTAGGACAGCAACAAGGCTTCGATGTGTTTGTTAGCGATAGCGGCACCATACGCGACGAATATAAGGCTCTACTCAATCAGCACCAAATAGCATGGGAGGAGGGCGGACATACCATGCCGCTTATTGTCAACGCACAAGAAGTAATCAAATCGCCGGGTATTCCATGCGATGCACCGGTGATAAAAGCATTACACGAAAAGAATATCCCTGTTATTTCGGAAATAGAGTTTGCTTCGCGTTACACCGACGCCAAGATGATATGTATCACAGGGTCGAACGGTAAAACGACTACCACTTCGCTTATCTTCGACATCTTGGTTCGCGCCGGTCTGAATGTCGGTTTGGCAGGCAATATAGGCAATAGCTTAGCCCTGCAAGTAGCTCAGACAAAGCGCGACTACTACGTCATCGAACTCTCGTCGTTTCAACTCGACGACATGTATGATTTTAAAGCCGATATTGCCATCTTGCTTAATATCACTCCCGACCATCTCGACCGTTACGACCACGATTTCCAGAAATATATCGACGCCAAACTGCGCATTACACGCAATCAAACCGCTAACGAAGCGTTTATCTATTGGGCAGAAGATAGCGTGATAAGCCGCGAGATAGCCAAACTTAATGTCGATGCCACTCTCTATCCATTTGGTTGCAAATCGCAGCATAACGTGGCTTACACAAGCGGCGACAACCTCACCATACATATTCCAGGCCACGAGAGTTTAACACTCCCGCAAAGCGGATTATCGTTGCAAGGCAAACACAACCAACTCAACTCGATGGCTGCAGGTATAGCGGCTCAGGTCCTCAACATCAAAAACGAGACCATCAGAGAGTCGCTCACACATTTTAAAAGTGTGCCTCACCGATTGCAATATGTGGCAACGGTAGGAGATATCCGCTTTATCAACGACTCGAAAGCCACCAATGTCAACTCGTGCTGGTATGCTCTCGAATCGATGACAACACCTACTGTGCTTATTCTCGGAGGTAAAGACAAAGGAAACGACTACAGCGAAATAGATGAGTTAGTAAAGAATAAATGCCGGGCATTGGTGTTTTTGGGAAAAGACAACAGCAAACTATTAGAATACTTCCGCTCAACAGGTTTGCCTATTGCCGACACTCACAGCATGCACGACGCCGTAACGGAAGCCTACCGATTAGCACATGAGGGGGACACGGTGCTACTCTCGCCATGCTGTGCCAGCTTCGACCTTTTCCACTCGTATGAAGATAGAGGTGAGCAGTTTATGGAAGAAGTAAAGAGATTGTAAAAAATTGAAAAAAGACATTCACTCACCATTATATTATGAAAATTCTCGATTACACAAAACAATTATTCAGCAAAGAGCGTCGTATTTATTATGACAAGGTATTCTGGATAGCAATGATTGTTCTTGTTATCCTGAGTATGATAACCATGTATTCGGCGGGTAGTCAACTCGCCCATAAGGCTATTGCACATGGTGTAAGTCATCTATCGCCATTCTACTCGCATGTGGCTTTCCTGCTCATGGGATTAGTGGTAGCATATTTTGTGCAGATGCTCCCCTCGTGGCTCATACGCGGAGCGGCCTACGCTCTTCTTGTTTTTTCTATTATCTGTCTGTTTCTCACTTTCGTGCCCGGACTTGGCGTAACAATCAACGGTGCACGCCGCTGGCTCCGACTCGGCATAGTGTTTCAGCCTTCAGAATTAGCCAAGATATCGCTTATCATAGTGGCATCCGACCTGCTTGCACGCATGCAGGGCAAAGAGCCGAAACAACGTAGAAAACTCTTATTATGGGTATTATCGCTCACTGTTGTTATCTGCGGAGTTATTATGTTGTCGAATCTCTCAACAGCCTTGCTACTTGGTGCTATTGTGTTTATCCTGATGTATCTTGCCCGCGTTGACTGGCGAGTACTTGGCGGCATAATAATGGTAGCAGTTATGTTACTTATAGGAGGCTATCTGATAGTTGAAAACGTATATATCAAGCCCGGCAGAGAACTGACGGGTCCGTTTTCGAGAGCCACAACTTGGGTGAGCAGAATCGACAGGAAGGTAGCCAGCAAAAAAGAAGAAAAGACTGACACCAAACTCGTTATCAACGATAGTAATCGGCAGGAGATGTGTGCCAAGATAGCTATCGCACGCGGCAGCAAGACTCCATTAGGGGTTGGTCCGGGCAATAGCAAAGAGCGTGATTATCTGCCTTTGGCATTCGAAGATTATATTTTTGCCATTTATACCGAAGAGTTAGGAATTGTAGGAGCGATAGTACTCATCTTTTTCTACCTTATGATACTTTTCAGGGCATGCACCACCTCCAACCGGTTCGACGACCATGCCGCCATGCTTATGGTGATGGGGTTAGGACTGATGATAACACTGCAGGCATTCGTCTCGATGGCAGTGGCTACAGGCTTAGGTCCCGTAACAGGTCAGCCACTGCCTCTGTTCTCGCGAGGAGGGACAGGAATTATCATTGCGAGCGTATATTTCGGTATTATGATGGCTGTCTCTCGCGAGCAGAACGAACTGAAAGCACAAAGTAAAGCCGCAGAAGAAGAAAGCAAACGAGAAGAGATAATAGTAATGTGAAATAGTTGATAGTTAACATTATGGCTGATTCGAAGAAAGATATGCAAACTCTTGCCAAAGATACGGTTATCTATGGTACAAGCAGTATAATAGGAAAATTCCTTAATTGGCTTCTGGTGCCGCTATATACCTACGTGCTGAAAAGTCAAGCCGATTACGGTATCGTTACCAATCTTTATGCCTGGACTGCATTGCTTCTTGTTATTCTAACCTATGGTATGGAAACGGGGTTTTTCCGTTTTGCCAACCGGCAAGATAAAAATCCTTCTCAGGTTTATTCCACCATCATCACCTGCATAGGTTTCACATCGCTGCTGTTTGCCGTTGTCTGCTGCTGTTTTGCTCACCCTATCGCATCCTCATTGGGATATGCCGACCATAGCGAGTTTATTGCATTGCTCGCAGTTGTGGTTGCAATGGATGCCTTTGCAAGTATCCCGTTTGCATATCTAAGATACAAAAATCGTCCTATCCTGTTTGCTGCCCTCAAGCTGCTTTTTGTAGCTCTCAACATCGTCCTCAACCTGTTCTTCCTCGTTCTTTGTCCGAAAATACAAGACATGAGCATCATCTCGGCATGGTATAACCCCGACTACGGAGTAGGATATGTGTTTGTTTCGAATATCATTGCAACCACAATACAGACCCTATGTCTGCTTATATTCACCACAAGAGAGAAATACAGTTTTTCTTTCCCGCTTCTCGGGCAGATTCTCCGTTATTCGCTGCCACTGCTTGTTCTTGGTGTTGCAGGCATAATGAATCAGACTCTCGACAGGATATTATTCCCGTTTCTATATCAGGGCGAAGATGTGCAAACTCAACTCGGCATCTATGGCGCCTGCTTCAAAGTGGCGATGGTGATGATGATGTTCACACAAGCATTCCGTTATGCCTACGAGCCGTTTGTATTCTCAAAACACAAAGACAAGCAGTCGGTTGAAACTTACGCCGATGGTATGAAATACTATCTTATTTTCTCGTATCTTATCCTCTTGGGCATGGTGTTTTATTTGGATTTACTAAAGTTCATCATCGCCCCAAGTTATTGGAGCGGACTTAAAATTGTGCCTATTGTTCTTTGGGCGTATATCTTCCAAGGTATATATTTCAATCTCTCGTTCTGGTACAAACTAACCGACCGCACTCAGTGGGGAGCGTGGCTATCGCTCATAGGGTTAGCCATAACTTTTGTGGTGCAACTTGTATTTGTTCCCCGCATCGGTTATATGGCATCGGCTGCAAGCGGATTGGTTTGCTATTTCACCATTATGCTGATTTCGTACTTTATCGGCAAGAAATACCTGCCCGTTCCATACGATTTGAAAACAATCGGCGGCTACACACTACTCACACTTCTGCTACTTGCAATATTCTATGCTGTCCGCTACCTCGTGCCAACACATGCTATGAGTATCTCAATGGCAACAGGCACCTTGCTACTCGTTGTATATTCAGTAGTAATGTTTAAATACGACTTCCCACTTTCGGCATTACCTGTAGTGGGTAAATTTTTCAAGGCTAAAAATTCATAACACATAATTCTTAATTACCATGTTTTCAGGAATAGTAGAAACAATGGCTCAGGTGGTAGCCATCGAGCACGACCACTCCAATATTCATTTCACGTTCACATGCCCGTTTGCCCACGAACTAAGTATCGACCAATCGGTTGCTCACAATGGTGTATGCCTTACTGTTGTTAAAACCGACCATCAGAACAAACAATATGTTGTAACAGTGATGGAAGAGTCGCTTCGCCGCAGCAATCTCGGATTGCTGAAAATAGGCGACTCGGTTAATGTTGAGCGCTCGATGCTACTCAACGAGCGGTTAGACGGGCATATAGTGCAGGGACATGTTGACCAGACAGCACGCTGCATAGAGGCACGCGAGACCGACGGCAGTTGGTATTATCGTTTCCAATATCAGACAACAAAAGACATGATAGAACGCGGTTATTTCTGCGTTGACAAAGGGTCGGTAAGTATCAACGGTGTATCACTAACAGTATGTGAGCCTGACATTAAGGGCGATAAAGGCTACGTGAGTGTCTGCATTATACCATATACGCACGAGATAACAAACTTCAAATTCATAGAAGTAGGCACCATAGTAAATCTCGAGTTCGATATTATCGGCAAATATATAAGTCGCCAACTCACAGCCATCAAGCAGTGGATTGATTGAGATTGAGGCATTAACTCGATATAACATTCTTTTTGACCATGAAAATTCTGCACACAAGCGATTGGCATTTGGGTCATAGCCTGTATAACTACGACCGTCAGCACGAACAACAGCAAATGCTCAATCAGATAGTCGAGATAGTGAAGCAAGAGCAACCCGATGCATTCTTGCTTTGCGGGGACATCTACCATACCTCCCAACCGTCGTCGGTTGTGCAGACTATGTTCACCGAAGCGTTAGTCAATATCCACAACGCCTGCCCCCCAATGACTATCGTTGTAACCGCAGGCAACCACGACAGTGCTGCCAAACACGATATTTTTCGAACTCCATGGAGAGCACTGGGCGTATATACCTTCGGCAACCTCAACCGCGACGACGTCGGCGAACACATTGTCAAAGTTGGCAATAAAGGGTATGTCATAGCTGTGCCCTATATCAACGAACGAAATCTACCACAGGATATATTCGTTCAACTATCGGCGCTGACAGCCTCGCTTAACACAGAGCAACTGCCGGTTCTGCTAACTGCCCACACCACCGTAAGTGGTTGCGACTTCACCGGCCACGACCAAGCCACCCCCCTCACCGTAGGAGGCATCGACTCTATCGGTATCGAACAGTTTGGCAACGACTACGACTATCTTGCACTCGGTCATATCCACCACGCACAGTTTATTCATACCGGCAAACATAATGTCAGGTATAGCGGCTCGCCACTACCCGTCAGTTTCGACGAATCGTTTGCTCACTCGGTTAGCATAGTTGAAATAGCCGGACATGGCGATACACCGGCAGTTAGAACCATCGACATCGACAACCCGCATCCGTTAGTTACCTTACCAACAACAGGTTTTGCAACTTTCGAAGAAGCTAAAACATTGCTTGCCGACTTCCCCGCTGATATCCCTGCATATATCCGCCTCAATGTTGAAGTAGAGCACAATCTTCCTGCCGATGCCAATGCACAAGCATTTGTGCTTACCGAAGGCAAACAATGCAGGTTCTGCTATATCAATGCACGCCGGAAAACACAAAACGCCGATACTGCTCATTCGCTTAGCATTCAAGAGTTTCAGGCTGAAAAACCTATCGACATAGCCCGACGGTATGCCAACGATATTCACACCGAGTTCGACGACGAACTGCTCAGTATGTTCAGGCAGGCACAGTCGCTCGTCGAAGAAGATTTGCGTAACCTCTAACCTTAACAAAAGATGAAACTCGGGAAACTACAAATACATAATTTAGCCTCAATAGGAGACGCAACTATCGATTTCGAATCGCAGCCGCTGTCCGACTGCGAAGTGTTTCTTATCACAGGCAAAACGGGGTCAGGCAAAACAACTATACTCGATGCCATCTGCCTCGCTCTCTATGCCGACACACCGCGGTTAGGCAATACCAAAATGCAAGGCAGGTTCAACGAAGGAAGCAGCGATATCACCATCAAAGACCCAAGGCAACTGATGCGACGACAAACTGCCGAGGCATGGGTGGTGCTTACATTCACCGGTAGCAACGGCATTCACTATCAAGCCACATGGTCGGTTAGCAGAGCAAGGAAAAAGACTACAGGCAATCTTCAGTCGAAATCGTGGGAACTGAAGAATCTCGACACCAACTTTTCATTCACTAAAGACGACGAGATAAAGAGCGAGATGCAGCGAGCCATTGGGCTTGATTTCGACCAGTTCTGCCGCACAACACTGCTTGCACAAGGCGAGTTTACACGGTTTCTCAACAGCAAAGACGATGAGAAAGCAGAGATCCTCGAAAAGATAACCGGTGTGGATATCTACAGCAAGATTGGCGCAAAAATCTACGAGATAACAAGTTCGAAAAAACAAGATTACGATGAAGCCCGACTTAAAACCGAAGGAATAAACACACTGAGCGACACAGACATACAAAGCAAAAAAGACGAAATAGAAACGCTTAATGCTCAACTTGGCGAACAACTGAAAGCAGTTGACACACAGCGGACAAAACAACAATGGTTAATCAGAAACAACGAGTTGCTCCGACTTGTAGCCGACGCTCAAAACAAACTCCAAGAAACTCAGGACAACGTCAACAGCGATGACTTTAAAGCCGACCTACAACTGCTCTCTCTCTGGGATAAAACCACACAAGCACGACAACTGCTTGCCGAAGCTAAGCAAGCCGACAAGATTATAGAAGAACAGAAACAAAACATTGAGCAACTTTGCAACCAATACCGTAAACTTGAGCAAGGCAAGGCATATCTTGAACAACATTCGCAACTCACCGAGAAACATATCGATGAGATAAACACTCTGTTAGAGAAAGAGCAACCGCATGCAGCAATCTACGACAATGCTCAGAATATAGCAGGTTTTGCTGCCACAATCATCAGCTCTAACTCCTTCATCGAGCAACAAACTCAGGCTATCAAAAAAGAGAAAATACTGCAATCAGAAGAACTTGAGCCGGTTCTTAGAAACGCTGTAGCGGTCCTTCAAGAGGCTGAAAGAAAAATAGAAGACCTAAAAACACAAGAACAAGCAAAGAGCAAGCAGTTATCAGAACTACAACTCCCTTCTCTGCGCGAACAACTGCAAGCAGAGCAGGACGGTTTACGACTTACCGACAAAGCCATTCTGCTACTCAAAAACCTCAACGAAGCCATTGCCAGAGCAAGAAAAACAGAAGAGAATCTGACAAAGATGCAGAACGAGTTGCAAGAGAAAAAAGCATCGCTCCAAAGTCTCGAGGCTAAAAGGCAAGAGGCACTCGTCAAACTAAACACTTGCAAAGACTTATTTAACAAGCAGAAAGACACCATCGAGAGTTTCTCGAAAACTATACGTGCACGCCTGCAGATAGGCGATGTTTGTCCCGTTTGCCGGCAAGAAGTTACAGCAAAGAATTGGCATGAAGACGAGTTGCAACTGTTAGTTATCGGTTTGCAACAAAGCGCTATCGATGCCGAAAACGACTACAACAGTATTGCAGAACAATGCAATCAACTGAATGCTCAAATCAACTCTTTAGAAAATAGCTACAAACGCGACAAATCGGTCTTTGTTGGCGACCGGTCGCTCAACGATAGCCGACAAGCAGCACTCACTGCATGCCAAGAACTCGGCTTAAGCATTATCGACGACAGCACTAAGAACCTATTACAGGAACTCTTCGACGCTAAAAACAGGAACATAACTGCCATCAAAACGCAACTCAGCTATGGAGAGTCGAAAGAGGCAGAGATAAAAAACTTACATACTATTATCGAAACCAGTCTAACAGAACTCAACCGACTCAGAGATGCTCAAACAGATGCACAAAGGGCTATCACCGACAGCATGGCTAAGATAAGTATCGCTACCCAACTGCTTGCCGGCAAACAAAAAGAACAGAAAGATGCAGTATCGAAACTAAGCGAGCAAATAAACGGCAGCATGTGGCAACAGGTATGGCAAGACACCCCTAATCTATTCGGCGAGAGCCTAATAAATAAAGCCGCACAATACAACAAATTGCTGCAAGACCACCGGACTCTTAGCCGACAACTTGACATCGAGCAAAACACCATTCATAACGTGGCGCTTATCTTCGAGCAAATTAGCACACTATTATCTTCTATCCCTCAATACATAGCGCCAGAGAATAGCAACTTGCAAACGTTACAGCCCGAAAAAACAGATAATCTTCAGAGCACTGCCAATCTCCTATATGCCAACCTTTCTACTGCTATAGGACGCGCCAATGATGCACAGTCAACAAAACTCAGAAATTCACAACTCATCAACTCGTTTATAAAGCAGAATACCGAACTCTCAGCAAGCAAGTTAGAGCAACTCTGCTCTATCAGTTCGACTCAGATAGATGCCATAAGAGACAACATCAACAAGGCTAACAACACACTTCTTGAACAACAAACAGTGCTTACCAACTACAAAAAACAAAGCGACGAGCATCAGCAGCGTAAACCACTGTTCGTTGGCGATGAGAATTTAGAGAGTATCACAACTGCTATTGCAGACATTGAGAACAGCATGCATAGTATTGAACAACAGAAAGGTGCCATCATGCAACTGCTTGCAACAGATGCCGACAGTAAAAAACGATTAGGCACGCTCATAGAAGCTGCACAAGAGCGACAGAAAGAGTATGAGCGGTGGGCACGACTCAACCGACTTGTCGGCGACCAAACAGGTAAGAAATTCCGAACTATAGCACAAAGTTATATATTGGCAAGCCTTACCGAAGCCGCAAATAAATACATGCTCTCGCTCACCGACCGATACACTCTGCAAGTTGTACCCGGCACGTTTATCATATCGATAGAAGATGCATATCAAGGGTTTGCTACGCGACCGGTCTCCACTATATCCGGCGGCGAAGGTTTTCTGGTTTCGCTTGCATTGGCTTTGGCACTTAGCGATATCGGGCAACAATTAGCTGTTGACACCCTGTTTATCGACGAGGGATTCGGAACGTTGAGCGGAGAACCGCTAAGAAATGCCATTCAGATGCTTAAAACTCTTCGAAGCAAAGCAGGCAGAAAAGTAGGAATAATAAGTCATATCGAGGAAGTGCAAGAACGAATACCCATGCAAATACGAGTAGAACAAGAAGGACACAACTCACTCAGCAAAGTAACGATAAACAACTGAAAAGTGAAAGTTGAAATAGAAATGAGTCTTAACGTAAATTACAATTAATTAGCCATAAATTATTTTTTATTTTTTTATTGGTTTAATCCGTCTAATCCGTGGTTCAAAAATCACCATTAAGAATTTAGAAATTAGAAATAAACAAGCATTTATGCAACAAATCTATTTTGCCGGAGGATGTTTTTGGGGAACAGAACATTTCTTCAAACAGATACGGGGGGTGATGCTCACCGAGACAGGATTCGCTAATGGCGACGAGCACCTTAGCAACCCTACTTACCGGCAGGTCTATACCGACCTGACAGGCTATGCGGAGACTGTGCGTGTACAATTCGACGAGCAACAGGTCAGCCTCGAATTCCTCACCAATATGTTCTTTGCCGCTATCGACCCACTATCGCTTAACCGACAAGGCGAAGATACCGGCACACGCTATCGCACCGGAGTATATTACGAATCGGAAGAGCAATTACCGGTTTTAAAGCAGGTGTTTGCCGAGCAGCAAAGCAAATACAGGCAACCTCTTGCCGTTGAACTCCTTCCACTAAAAAACTACTACCCTGCCGATGAATATCATCAAGACTACTTAGACAAACACCCCGACGGCTACTGCCACCTTCCACAATCTCTATTCCAATGGGCACGACAGCAAAACACAGAACGGCAACCTTCAACAACGACAATATAAGAAACACACCATTAAGCAATTAGAAATCAGAAATGAAAAAATCCATCTTACTCTCATCGCTTTTTCTTTTCTTCGTTATCACCGGCTGCACTGACAAGTCGAGCCGACAAGACGACGAAAGTGAATACATCGCCGACTCGCATCTGGAACTTTGGAAACAACAGAAAGAGTTTGCCGAGCGAATCCTCAGCGAACCACAAACCTTCGAGACCGACTTTACCGAAGAATGCGACAAGTTAGAAATAAAAATTACCGAGTCCCCCGATGGCAAAGTCCGTTTCTTTACATGGTGGGACGGCTCAACAGGCACCATGATAAGTCATAACAACATCTACCAGACTAAAAATAGTCGCGGCAAATATCATTCGTTCGATTGGCGTGATTGGGAAAAAGAAATGTCATCGGTAAACTATATTCAAGCAATACGGCAGGTAGAGACCGAAAACGAGACTATATATCTTATTTTCTACGGACTTACCGAGTGGTCGTCATGCCATGCCTATGGTGTTGAAGCATATAAAATGAATCGAAAGGGAGAGTTGGTGCCGGCATACGTGTTCAACTGCGAAGATTTACCTCAAAACATCAACAGTATGCCTCAGAAGGATAATCTTAGCAGATATTTATACATCGAAATATATGGTTGGATTCCACCATCTATATGCTTGGATGGAGGATGGATGGACAATTTCTTTTTCGACAGAAGTGCAGATGAAATTTACATCTTAGACCTTATATGGAATCATAAATCAGGCAATCAGATGTTCGACGAAATGTATCACCGCTTTTATTGGGACGGCGAGCACTTTATCTATGCCGAGACCACTTTCAATCCTGCTTTAGCTATGTTGATTGAAGAACCGGAGAGGTTTATTCTTGAATTTGAATTGGGCAAACTACTTATTCGTATCGACCAAATGGAAGATGGAACATTGCGATATACAGCCTTCGATAGCCGACACATGTTCGACTCGGAACCACGACTGATAATTGAAAACGGATGGTCGCACGAAGTGGAGCACGAATATCATTTCTACAACAACGACTACGAATACCTGCTCAATACCGAAGAAGAACGACTCTATATCTACAAAATCGACAACTCCAAACACAGAACAGCAACCATCGCCAACTATAAAATAGAAAACGAAATTTACAAACCGTGATGTAAAAAAAAAATCATCTAACTTGCACATAATAAAAAATAATATTATCTTTGCCGCGTAGTTGGAAATCAACTATGCGGCAAATTACGTTGCGACTATTCGATTGTTGGCGAACAAGAATGTCGCTACCGACGTAACTTGCTCTAAATATTTATCTATATGGCGTTTATTGACGCGTGTATTCGACTGAAAACTTAGCAACTTTTCTGTGTTAGATGGATACAATGCACAATAGATGCCTACGGGTATGGTATCTACTGCCATGTTCTATGGCGGCTATCATATCGGCGTAGGTTTCATTGTTGTTTATTAATCTAACGGTATGCTAAGGCCTCAGTCTGATAGACAACAGCGGAGGCTACGTTTTTTTATACCATCATTTCAAGATCACACCTTAGACTCACAAGTTGCATTGCCTTCGTTTGTTAAGTTGCTGACAATTATTAACAAATAAAACAATAATAACTATGCGTTGCAGAAATTGCGGCTGGGATAATCCCAACCAAAACACAGTATGTGAGAAATGTGGTGCCCCCCTCAGCGGAGCATCAAATGTTAATCCGAATCCGGTACAGGAACCGATAATCGTACCGCCAACAAAAGGTACAGTAAATGAAACCTTAAGAGAAAATCCGCCAATATCTCAACCCAATCCTCAACCAACTCCCCAACCCGCACCTACTCCAGAACCTACGCCTAACCCCACTCCAAATCCGGGCACAACAGGCTTCGGTGGTACAGTTCCGCCATGGATGCAGATGACGCAGGTAGGATATTGCCGACTCACTCCGATGGAGAACTTTCCGGGTGAGCGTCACATGCCGCAGGAGGCACAATTAAAGGGAGAGTATATCGAAATCAATCGTGGGAATCTCGATCCCGACAACAATACTATCTCTCAAAAAGTTCAAGCCATAATAACCTACGAAAATGGTCAGTGGTTTATAAAAGACGAGAGTGCATATAAAACAACTTATATCTATGCTGGCGAGAAAACTCCCATCAAATCGGGAGATGTCATTCTGATGGGTAGTCGTCGATTTATCTTTACAGAAGAATGATAGCAAGTGTTGACAGGTGCGATTTTGCCATAGGTTCGTATATCGATGGCAAATATCGCGTAGTCAGAAGTTTAGGGGAAGGTTCTTACGGTCATGTATGGCAGGTAGAGGATTCTCAAGGGCAGGTGTGTGCCCTCAAGATTCTGAAACTATGGGAAGTGCCGCCTGAGATACGTGAGAAATTAGTCCTGCGCTTCGACATGGAGTATGCTACAGGACAAATAAAAAGCCCATATTTAGTCCAATCGCTCGGGAAGGGGTGGACAGGAGGAAATCCATATTTACTTATGGAATATTGTCCACAAGGCGACCTTTGCGGGAGCATAAAAGAGCAAGATATGGAACAATATCTGTTTCATATCCTCTACGGCTTGAGGGACTTGCATCGCAACGGCAAAGTACATCGCGACTTAAAACCGGAGAACGTACTCATTAAGGCAGACGGAACTGCTGCTCTTTCTGATTTTGGCATCTCAGGTGATAGAAACAAGCGAATGACAGAGCGCAATTTCCTCGGGAAGCCAACGCAACTGATGGGTACCTATGGGTTTATGCCTGCCGAGCAAATCAATCCTCCCACAGGCGATGCGACTGTATTACCCACTACCGATATTTTCTCTTATGGCGTTTTACTTTACTTACTGCTCACAGGCGAACTCCCCTTTGGTAAGTTACAAAATCAAAACGACCTTGCCATGTACTGCGGAAGAGTTCGCAAAGGAGAATGGAACAAGAATGCTGTAAAAAATTCGCCTTACTACAACGTAATAGAAGGTTGTTTGAAAACCGACTACAAACAAAGGTTACAGTCAATCGATGAGGTGCTTCGGTTGATGCCGGGAGTGCAACCTCATACTAAAACTATAGGGACTGAACTAATTACGAAATCTATCACCGGCTATCAATTGCGTATTATGCAAGGTGAAGAATACGGCAAGATTTATAATCTCACGAGTTTGTGGAACCATATTTCATCTGGATTCCCTACCGGCGATTTTCCTTTTGCCATCACTATTGGCAGAAACGACGGGGTAACTCGCAATTGGATTTCGGTGAAAGAAACTCAGAGTGCATATATCTCGCGCCGGCACTGCCAAATAATAAACGATGGTGGTGCTTTCAAGATTTTCGATGGACAGGGTGAGGCATCGAACTGGCACCCTTCCACCAACGGCACATACGTTAACTCTGAGAAAGTGAGCAGATATGGTTATTACCTCGCTCCGGGCGACATTATCACAATTGGCGATATGAAACTTCGATTTGAAGCATACTAATAGAGAACGGAGTTATTAGCATCACTAATAAAAAGACATTTAAACAAAAACAAATTATGGACGGAAGAAAGATTTACGTAGGTCGTGGCAGTGGTTGCGACTACATAATAGAACCCACCTATTCAGGTGTTAGTACAAATCATTGTACAATAACCGAGCAACTCAACGACAACACGCAAGCGCTTTTGTGTTATCGTCTTGATGACTACTCAACCAATGGCACATATATTAATGCTCAATTCGTGCATAATGCCGCTTATTATATACGGAAAGGCGACCATATAACTCTCGGTCAGCAATATGTACTGAGTTGGGATGAAATAGAGGCTTGTTTTGCTGCCCTATCGAAGAAAACTGTTATACGAGGCAACGTTCATCAACCTCAACCTCAACCTCAACC
>JAFSTG010000022.1 GCA_017450605.1 Paludibacteraceae bacterium
ACATGAAAGAAGCATGACGGAGCGTAACAATACAAAAAAAACGTCCCGAAGGACGCTTTTTTGAAATTGGTACTTGGTACTTACTTCCTTAGTACATCGTACATTTATCCTTTGTACATTCCTTTAGGCTTTGCCTTCCCAGCCTCCGCGGGTGTCGATACCGGTGGCAGCGGCGAGGCGTTCCAGTTGTGCGACCTCGGAGGGCGTCAGACGGGTGTCGCCCACTTGCGCCGCTTCGGTCACGTGGTGAGGCTTGGTGGCACCGATGATGGGTCGCACGCCCTTGGTCATCGCCCACGCGATAGCCGTCTGCGAACAGGAGAGACCATAGCGTTTGCCGATGGCGGTCAGTTTGTCGTAATGAATGACGCAGACTAACTCATGCAACACCGGCGCGCCGATATAGCGTGCGTAGTCGTTCAACGAGCGGATATGTAGAATCTTAGCCATCTGTGCGCGGGGTTAGTCTATCATCTTAATCAGTTTGGCAGGTACACCGCCGACGATGGCGTTGGCTGGCACATTTTTGGTGATTACGGCTCCGGCTGCAACGATGGCGTTATCGCCGATAGTGACGCCTTGCAGGACGGTCACGTTCGCGCCGAGCCACACTCTCTTGCCGATATGTATCGGTTTGGCTGTCATGCCTGCCCGTAGCGCCGGGTCAGGAATATGATTGAGCGTGCAGAGCGTGGCGTTATGTCCGATGAGGGCGTCATCGTCGATGAAGATACCGCCCTGGTCCTGAAACTTGCAACCCATGTTGATAAAGACTCGCTCGCCGACATGAGTGTTCTTGCCGCAGTCGGTATAGAAAGGCGGAAACATGCCGAAACTCTCCGGCACGTCTATTGCCCATAACTCGCTTAACAGCCGCCGCAGTTCATCGGGTGTATGGTACTTGCTGTTGATTTCGGCAGTGATACGCAGTGCTTCCTGCGAGTACTTGTGGAACTCCATGTGTAACTCCGAACCGCCCACTATCGGCTCGCCTATTGCCATGCGTTCGCGAAATTCTTGTATGGTCATTTGTTTTTAGTGTATTTCGTTTTTACTATCTCGTATGAGTTCTTAGTCAACTCACGCAGTATATTATCTTCTGCCGTGTCAGGATTGACACCTATCCAATACTTAGGTGATTCGTTATAAGGTTTGCCGATACAGTCATACTGTGCCTTCAGTTCGTCAATACGCTCGGGCTGACATTTAAGAGATATGATACTGAAATCGTTGCAGTCGAAAAACGAGAACATGTGTCCGCATACATAAAACACAAGCACGCCCTCACCGCTCTTGAACTTTTGAAAAGGCAATTTCTCCTCTACATCTGCACCCAACGACAGACAATAATCACGATAATCTTCTATATTCATAACTTACTCTGCTATTTGTCTTTCGTAAACATATAACCTTTATAAGAAACATAGAACGTGTGGTCTTAAGGGAATGGGGTCTTTATCTCGAATATTATATTCTATTTCAGATTCTTATTAAAGAATTCAGCTAATTTATCCCATGGGATAAGGTTCTTACTCTCACCCTTGCCTTCTGCCTGAGTATAGCCGCCGTCGTAGAGGTCGCAATGTGAAGCACTGGGGATAATAAGTAACTCTTTGTTCTCGGGGCAGGGATTAGGTGCCACTATCGATTTGTATCCGTCTGCCTTACCTTCCACCATGTAGTGATACGCTGCTTCTCCGAAATAGCGGCTATGTGCTTTCTCGCCGTGCATGACAAGCACTGCTGAGCGAATCTCGTTGATGTAATATAGGAAGCGGCTGTTGGCGTAAGCCTGCGTACCTATGACGCGCCAACCGTCGTTGGAGTTGCCGCTACGGGCGTGATAGCCACGAGCTGTCTTGTAGTAATCGTTGTAGTCGCGCACAAACTGTGGTGCGTCGTCGGGAAGCGGGTCAACCACCCCACCTGCCATTGCAGTAGGGTTGCTGAGACGCTGAGCGGCAAGCGATAAACGGGCGTCGTGGCGTGCCGATTCATTATCTGCGGAGTCGAAATAGCCATTTCCGCTAATACGGGTCATGTCGTACATAGTGGAAACAACCGTAGCCTTGATGCGAGGGTCGGCAGCTGCAGCGTTGAGTGCTATACCACCCCATCCGCAGATACCGATGATACCAATGCGGTCGGCATCGACTTCTGGCATTCGGCTTAGATAATCGACGGCAGCCATGAAGTCCTCGGTGTTGATATCGGGTGAAGCGGTGCGTCGTGGCTCGCCTGAACTCTCACCTGTATAACTTGGGTCGAAAGCTAATGCGACAAAACCGCGCTGAGCCATCTGCATCGCATATAAGCCCGACGACTGCTCTTTCACTGCGCCGAACGGACCGCTTACAGCTATAGCCGGGAGTTTATCACTCATGTTTTGGGGTTCATACAAATCGGCTGCTAAGGTCAAGCCATATTGGTTTTGGAATGTTACTTTTTTATGATTAACATTCTCACTAAGGGGGAACACTTTGTCCCATTCTTGGGTTAATTCGATTGCCATATTTTTTTCGTTTTTGTTTTGTGTGTTATTGTTTGTGCAAGCGGCAAGCGTCAGCGCTAATATCATAATACAAAAGAGTTTGATAGTCTTCATTGATTTGTTGATGTTATTTAAAGGTATTCTGATTTTCAGCATTTTATTTACCAATCACTCGTTCTTGACAGGAAGGTAACAGGAGTGAGAAGCGTGTAACGCAGTGTATTACATATAGTTACATTGATTTTTAATCCCCAAAGATTTAACTATCAAATAATGTGAACATTACACCTGTTATTTCTTAAGCTTACTGTTCTTTGGCTTTCTCCACAAGACGTTTGCCGAGGTCGAAGGCTTTTTGCAGGTCTTGCGGGAAGCGATTAGCGCGGATGTCGGCACGGACAGCCTCGTCCACCGCGGTCTCGTAGCGGCTGTAGTCATTGAACTGATATGTCTCATACGAACAGAGCATCTGAGGTTGACATCCGAAGATACCGAGTACACGGCTATTCTCACCAAGGATAGTATCATAATGCAGCGTTGACATTAACGCCTCAGGTGCGTTCATGGTGTAGATACAAGCGCATTGGATGGGCTTACGGATTTTAGGTGCCGAGTAGTTGCAATAATTGACGGCAGGGAAGATCAATCGCTCGATAAATGAACGGGCCATACCTGTAGGGAACGAGTCGTACACGGGCGAACCGATAACGAGGACATCGGCATTAACTGCTTTTTCCAAAACAGGCTGCAACTCATCTTTGATGGCACAAAGACCATTAACCTTATTCCCCTTCAGTTTGCACGCGAAACACGACTTGCACCCCTGATAATTAAGGCTATAAAGGTGAATCATCTCCACCTCAGCACCTGCTTCCTGTGCGCCACGCATAGCGGCGTCTAACATCTGCGCGGTATTTTTGTTCTTGCGTGGAGAACCATTGATAAAGATAGCTTTCATGTTGTGATAATAATTATTGCAAAAAATGGTACTGCAAAGATACTACATTTTCACGATATACAAAATAAGACACCTATCCTTATGCCTGCACTCCGGCAATGGCATCCAAGCTTTTAGCCAATGAACTTTGCACCTGTCCGTTCAGAAAACTACCGTCCACTTTAACACTACTAACCGTAGAAATAGCATTGACTTGCTGACGTGTAGCCAATACGGTAACCTCGTCGAGATGGAGAAGCGATGTATCCAAGTCAATGGATACAGGGACTGACACATTAGATATGTAGAGCGACACTGTGCTCAAAATGATTGAAGACAGCCAAGTCATCATTATTCGTGGAACCGAACGCTATGATGTAGTTAGTAGAAAATTTAAGACTCAGAAAAGAAAGATTGAGTATCTGAGTCTGAAGATATTTTTTTCATTTGGCATTTTTATGCTAATATAGTCTTAATTACTCTTGCCGGGTTACCTACAACTATAGAGTTGGCAGGAATGTTGTGCGTTACAACCGAGCCTGCTCCAATAGTACAGTTGTCGCCAATACTGACCCCGGGAAGGATAGTTACGTTTCCGCCGATCCACACGTTATTGCCAATAGTGATAGGTTCTGCCCATTCACGACGAGTATTACGTTCTTGGGGAATTGTGCTATGGCAAGCTGTGTATAGTCCGACGTGTGGACCTATAAAACAATCGTCGCCAATAGTAACATATGCCTCGTCTAATACAGTAAGTCCGAAATTGGCAAAGAAGCGTTTACCCACGCGAATATGTTTGCCGTAGTCGCAGTAGAATGGTTGGTTGATGAACGTATCTTCGTCTGCTTGCCCTAAAATTTCGCGGAGCATTTTATTACGCTTTGCAAGATCGGTTGGCAGCAGGTTGTTGTATTGTTGGCATAACACTTTTACATGGTTTAAATCGGCTAATAATGCAGGGTCGCAAGCGTCATACATCTCGCCTGCTAACATTTTCTCTCGTTCACTCATAAGTATATTGCATTTATTGCAGTTTGTTGAAAATTAGTTGCATCGTCTCAGGGACGAGAGCGTGGGTGTCGAAGGGTCGGGATGGGGCTATTGTGCCTGCGATTTAATATCTTCTTCTAAGTTCATCAACTCCTTTCTGCAGAATTCGATTAGTTGTTTTGCTTCTGCAGATTTCATTTTAAACTCAGTCATCGACATCGCCTGAGTCGCTTCTATTTCGCGCATTATCTCGTCAATGCGCTTTAATGCTTCATCGTAAGACATGGATAGAATGTTGAAAATATGCTGCAAAGGTAGTGGATTTTTTTTAGATTTGCAAAAATGTATTACCTTTGCACGTTATGAAGATTCTAATTGATAGTCATATTCCGTTTATTGATGGAATACTTGAGCCATATATGCTGGTTGAGTATTTAGAGCCATACGAATTTACTCGTGAAAGAGTACGTTCGGCTGATGCGTTGCTAATACGGACTCGTACAAAATGTGATAAGTCGCTTTTAGAAGGGAGCAGTGTCAGATTTATTGCTTCTGCCACAATAGGTATGGACCATATAGACACTTCTTATTGTCGCTCTCATGGGATCTTTGCGACGAATGCTCCCGGCTGCAACGCTCAGGGTGTATGCGATTATGTAGAGAGTGCAATCAAGGTTGTAGCAGCCAATCGGTTGCGATGTGAGAATCTTGTGCTCGGAGTGGTGGGTGTAGGTCATGTGGGCAGACTTGTTGCGCAAATGGGGCACACTATCGGAATGAATGTGCTTCTTAGCGACCCTCCATTGGCAGAGGCGATGCGAGTTGATGAAATCTGCAAATTAGAGAGTATATTAGGTGGTAAGTTTACTGATATAAGTGAGCTAATCCGACAGGCGGATATTATAACTTTTCATACTCCGTTATCCCGAGCCGGTGCTTATCCTACATGGCATTTGTGTGATAGCAGAATGCTGAGCGAATGCAAGGACAACGTGATAATAATAAATGCAGCCCGGGGTGGTGTAGTTGATGAGGAATCAGCGTTAGACGAGAGCAATTCGGAAAAAACTTTTGTAGTTGATACTTGGGAGGGCGAGCCTCTTATCAGTCCATTTATGCTCAATCGTGCAGCCATCGCTACCCCTCATATTGCGGGATATACATTGCAAGGGAAGATAAATGCTACTAACATGTGTCTGAGTGCAATAAGTCGATTCTTTAAATTACCGAACTTATCAATTCCGTCAGAATCACTGCCTTTACACTTTCCACCGACAGATAATTGGATACTTGCCGACGACCGCCGACTGCGTCTCAATCCTGAAAACTTCGAAAAACTTCGAGAAAACTATCAGCTGAGATAGTGATAATTCAAAGAAAAAGCATTACCTTTGTGCCCGCAAATAAAAATACAATAATAAGATACAAAATTATGGCAAACTTTCAGAAGCTTACTTCCCGTGCGGAAGATTACTCAAAATGGTATAACGAATTAGTGGTTAAAGCTGATTTGGCAGAACAGTCGGCAGTTCGTGGTTGCATGGTTATCAAGCCTTATGGCTACGCAATATGGGAAAAAATACAAGCCGAGTTGGACCGTCGCTTTAAGGAAACAGGTCATGTTAATGCATATTTTCCGTTACTTATTCCCAAATCTTTTTTGAGTCGCGAAGCCGAGCATGTTGAGGGTTTTGCTAAAGAATGTGCTGTTGTTACTCACCACCGCTTGAAAAACGACCCTGATGGCAAGGGGGTGATAGTTGACCCTGATGCCAAGTTGGAAGAGGAGCTTATCATTCGCCCTACTTCGGAGACTATTATTTGGTCAACTTACAAGAATTGGATATCTTCTTATCGCGACCTTCCTATTCTGTGCAACCAGTGGGCAAATGTTATGCGTTGGGAGATGCGCACACGTCTGTTTCTTCGAACTGCCGAATTCCTTTGGCAAGAAGGTCATACTGCTCATGCCACCAAAGAGGAGGCAATTGCTGAGGCAAAGAAAATGCTCAACGTGTATGCCGAGTTTGCCGAGAACGTAATGGCAATACCAGTGCTTAAGGGTGTTAAGTCTCCTAACGAGCGTTTTGCCGGTGCCCTCGACACCTATTGTATCGAGGCTATGATGCAAGACGGGAAGGCATTGCAAGCAGGAACAAGTCATTTCCTTGGTCAGAACTTTGCCAAATCGTTTGATGTCCAGTTCCTTTCGAAAGAGAATAAATACGAGTATGTTTGGGCTACCTCGTGGGGAGTTTCAACCCGTTTGATGGGAGCACTGATAATGACTCACTCAGATGATAACGGACTTGTGCTTCCTCCACATCTTGCACCAATACAGGTGGTTATCGTTCCTATTTTCAAGAAACATGATGACTTGGACCGTCTGCTTGTGAAACTCGACCCGCTGGCAGAAGCACTTAAGGCATTAGGTATAAGAGTGAAGGTTGACACTTCTGACAAACAAACACCCGGTTATAAGTTTGCCGACTACGAGTTGAAAGGTGTACCTGTTCGTTTGGCAATGGGTGGCAGAGATTTAGAAAACAACACTATTGAGATTGCTCGCCGTGATACTCTCACAAAAGAGACTGTTTCGTTCGACGGCATAGTAGAGCATGTAGCTCAGATGCTTGAGCAGATACAGCAGAATATCTATCAGAAAGCGTTGAATTTCCGTTTGGAGAATACTCGTGAAGTTAATTCATACGAGGAGTTCAAAGAGGAAATAAAGAAAGGCGGTTTCCTACTTTGCCATTGGGATGGAACGGTTGAGACCGAAGAGAAAATAAAAGAAGAGACAAAAGCCACTATACGTTGCATTCCATCGCGCGAGAATATTATTGCCAAAGGCAACAATACTATATTTGAAGAAGGCAAGTGCATGGTTACAGGTAAGCCTTCTAAACAGCGTGTGGTATTTGCTATTGCTTATTAAGCAGGAAATTCCGTTTGAAGAATATCTGTTTGCCCGACGCGGTGCTGCAAGCCACCGAGTCGGGTTCTTTATATTCAAAAGAAAAAACCGATAGCGACGAGTCGAGATACGCAGTTGGCACTGATGCCATATCAAGTAGCGAATGAAAGAGTACGTCGGAGTTGACGAGTTTGGACCTATTTGAAGCAAGAGCAGATACACTCTGAGGGTGGCATTCTTTGTACTTTTCTGAGTACCATATAATAAATGGGACATTAAATTCGTATCGTGAGCCTATATATGAGCAGTGCAAAACAAGATTATTGTCATCATCGTAAAGATTCTCGCCGTGGTCTGACATATATACTACCGTTGCCGAGCAATCACGTTGTTTGAGAAGTCTGATAACCTGCCCAAGACAGTAGTCGGTGTAGCGGATTGAATTGTCGTAAGCATTGACAAGCAATTGTCTGTTGGACTTGTTGATAGCACTATATCCTGCATCTTTGGGAAGCGACGGACGAAAATAATCGAATTCCTCCGGATAGCGCTGTGAGTATTTGAAGTGGCTACCGGTATGGTGCAAAACAATAAACAGTTTATGCGTGGCGACAGAATCGGAAAATTCTGAATTAAGCAAATTGTCGAGTTTTTGAGTGAGCAAAATGTCGTAATTATTGTCGGCGTCTGTTCCTTTGGAATTAACAAAACTGAAATCGGTAGTTGATATAATTCGCGATGTAAAAGGGAAAGGTGTCTTGTTGGTAAACCAAGCAGTGCGGAACCCTGCTGACTGCAATGCCTCAACTATACTCTTTTCATTATATGCAAATTCGGGAGTGTAGTTAGTGGCCCGAGTTAACATTAACGGCACTGATATTTCTGTTACATTGGCCGATGAAAACGCATTAGTGAAGCTTATCACATTATCTTCTGCTTGAAGGCACGGTGATGTAGGGCGCGAGTAGCCATTGATTGAAAACTCTGCCGCTCTTGCCGCTTCTCCGATAACAAGAACATAGACCTCAGTAAGCGAATCTGTCTTGTTGTATATATCGAAACTGAAATTTTCCACCTCGCGTGCAAGTCTGTTTCTTTCATGCCGCTCGGTATTCAGACTTTGCAGCGCAAGATAAATATCAAACGGATAAATCTTGTTGAACTTCATGGTAAGTGTTTGTGCACTTAGTCTTACCACTTCGCTGGCACTGCGGTCAGGGTTATTATTTCTCTGGGTGTGAAACAGCCATGCAAATCCCGATAATGCTGTAATCGGGAGAGCACACCATATTACCACTCGCATCGTTCGTGGCATAATCCACTTGTTCTCGATCTTGAAAACGAGAACAAAATACAATGTCCATAGTGCTAAAAGTGCTACTACGAGAGTTATGGCAGATGCAAGCAACTCAGTCGCCTCACGCAGATTGGTGCGAAGTATGACACGTAAGAAAAGCGGCGACGCGGGCATTCGATTGAGATACAAACTCGCAATCTCGATAGGGGCGGGTATAAACACAAATATACCCTCGATGAGGAAATATGCCCTTGATTTAAGAAAAGAAGCAGGCAGTAGCAAGCAAACAATCACAACAGTCAAATAAACAGCTTGTTTAAATATAGAGTAGGTGAGGTCTGTTGCCCTGAAAACAGCATATATATTGGGGATAAGTAGTAGCAACAACAAAACCACAACCGCATATTGGGTTATGTTATTGCGTGCGGATTGTGGTTTTTTGTTCATATACGAGTTGATAACTATTCTCTAAATCGATATTCCTTAGGGGTTTGCCCTGTGTGTGCTTTAAAGAACCTGTTGAAAAACGCCACGTTTTCGAATCCCAAAGATATGGCTATCTCTTTTATTTGAGCCGAAGTAATTTTGAGTTGCGCTTTTGCATCGGTAAGAATAGCCTCGTTGATTAGTTCTCCTGCAGTTTTACCGCTTGCCGCTTTTATCGACGAGCAGAGGTGCGGAAGTGTTATTCTAAGCGCATCGGCATATTGGGCAACATGATGCCACTCGTGATAATGCTTAAGAACTAATTTTGAATATTCGTGATAAATCTCAGTTTTGCGGTCTTGCGGCTTGCTGACAAAGGTATCTTCCTCTTTGGCGTGGTTGATAAAATAAATAAGGAGGATATTATAGATGTGCATCATAATATCGTTATTCAGTGCCGGAGGTTCGCAGTTGACGGCTTGCATGAGCAGTTTAAAACCGTTGCTGATAAGCGCGCTACGCTCAGGAGAGGTATGAATGACAGGACTGCTAAAATCTATTGTGTTAAACTGCAGGCGCATGCGGTGAGTGTTTTTTTCCAGGAACGACGAGGAAAAAAGCAAATAATAAACTAACGAGTCGTCGGAAAATTCATCAATCAACAAAAAACTACCCGACTCTAACCACAGAGCATCGCCTGCCTGAAAAGAATACTTGGTTATATTGATGGTTGCTTTAGCACTGCCTCTAACCATAAATGCATAAACCCCGCATTTTATTTTACATGGAAAACGGCAATATTCATTCATCAACGAACCTGTGGCGTCACCAACTAAATAGTCAACCGGACAATCTAATAGAGGTATATTCTGCATGTGTGTAATTTATTTTTGTGAGTAATCTGACTTGGAATAATGTAGGTAGAATGTGCTGCTTGGTCGATTTTTAATATTCTTCTACATATATCGGCTGCAAATATATAAAATAATTTTCAATAATTAAGAATTTGATTAAAAAAAGTTGATTTTACTTACTCTGTAGGAGAGAAAATCAGATAAATATTAGGCACAAATCGAAAATTTTGCAGAAAGACCCTTAAAAATCGAGAGAGAAACGTGTTCTTATACCCCACCAAGGTACGCTATTGTCCTTGTTATTGGTTAGTCGGAAAACGGCATATACATCCGCCACTCGCAGGATATTGCCTATACCAACACCGGCTTCGATATATGGTTTGGAGAGAGAATGAATGTAGTCGGGTATCTGTAGAATGGAATTGTGCTTGTTGCTGAGCATTCCCCAGCCTATTTTGAACTCGAATAGTTCACGCAGGTGAAGTCTCTGAATGTAGGGGATAGCATTGAACATCAATCCTTGCATATTCCAATGTGCATAGCCCATTATGTAGAAATCGGCTGCATATTGCATTTGGTTTGCGAGTGTGAAACGGTATGGGTCGTAGGTATATGTTTGGTTTCCTACAAGATATTCGAGCATCGGGTATGGCACCTTACCAATAACCCCACCTGCCATAGCGGCATAAGAAAGAGTGCCGCATATTCCTAACGAAACATTCTGTTTGACCATAAGCGACACCCTGCCGTAAAGTCGCTCTCTTTCCATCGAAGCGGTAAGGAAACTGCCTCCTTCGAGCATAAGATAAAGCACGGGGTAGTTGTTGTGAACATGAATACGCCTCATAAACAAGTCGATTTTTCGTTCCTCAAAACCGACTCTAAACATCGCGGAGAGAGTTTTATATTTGTACGACGGCATGTTATAATAACCATCTAATGGCGAGCCGTATCCCATTCTGCCGATTCGCAGATTAAACTCTGTCTCTAAGTTGTTTGTCCACTCGTTTTCCGACCATATCCGGAATTCTCGTCTCCGAACAGCCGGATAAGTGGCGGCAGAGTTGCTTCTTACTGCCGAAAAAAGCATGTAAGTGAAATCTTGGTCGGTGCAGAAACTATTATTCTC
Source organism: Paludibacteraceae bacterium (assembly GCA_017450605.1). GTDB lineage: Bacteria > Bacteroidota > Bacteroidia > Bacteroidales > Paludibacteraceae > Colicola. The sequence continues at coordinate 11,045 of JAFSTG010000022.1, forward strand.
GCGGAGTTGAAGATACATGCTACTTACATCAGAGTAACTATAACCGTCGCTGTACGAAGCACTTATAATATGACGTTTGTCGGTCGGCAACAGGTATCGCACTTGCCCTTTGCCTTTGTATGCATGGTCGCGAAATCCATACGACACAAGTGCTGCGAACTCTACATTCTTCAGTAGTTTCTGGTTGCTTACGAATGGCAACCCAATGTGAAATCCCTCGTATTTACTATATCCGAGAATATCGGTAACATTGCCTATGTCAACCATTGTTCCAGTAGGTATGTTGCCGGTGTTGATAATATGAGCGATGAACTTAGCAATACGAAACACCGGAGTGTTATTTGTAGAATCGATAGCCGCTGTTATTTGCTGTGTGCTGAAGGGCCTGATAATACCTGTTTTGCTATTGGTGTTTGTGATATGTTTGCTGCGGGTAAGCAGGATAGAAGGGAAAATATGCGAAGAATCAGACTTAATAGCCGGATTCATGATGGCCGACAAGTTTTCAGTACTCAATCTGTTTGTTGAATCAAAAACCTGTTCTATATTGTATGAAGTGAGATAATTGACACTTGCTTCGCGGGGAATGAAAGCCTCTATGCGCCGAATGGCGCATGTAAGAGAATCGATTTCCATTTCGCCGTTAAAGCATAGCGAATATGCGTTTTTTGAACGGAAATGAACTATATAGCGTTTTTCGGGCACAGAAACGCTATCGGCTAAAAAAAAACGATAATGGTTGTTGCCCACTCCTGCCAACGGACTTAGAAACTCCTTGCCCATAATATTTACCGATGAGTGGTAGAAGTTGATGTTTGTGTCGAAGTTGGTAAGTAGCAGAGAATAATCGTCGGTTGACGGACCGGCAGCAACTACGCTGTCGTCTTCTAATTTTGACACCGCTGTGCCTTTCCGGAGATAGTGTTTCTTAGCTGAATAGACAGGTAGCAGTATATCAGAGTCAGGAGTAATAAGCATACCTTTCTGCAAGTTTTTCCACAATCTCCGTTTGAGATGCCGCTCTGTTAGTTGACTGAAATATACTTCTGCCCTTTCCTCATATTCAGATGAGACTTGCGGATAGTTTGCGATATCGTTAGCAGCGCGACTTGCCCGTGTGCGTGCTAATAGTGTCAGCACATGACTGTCGTCGGGTATGGCAAACACATCCTCGAGCATGGTGTTGATTTCTTGCAACTCAACCTGCATACCTCCTTGAGTGCCCGGCTCGATTTTGAATTTCTGCTGCTTGTAGCCGACTGCCGACACAATAAGCCAGACCGTTTTGCTATTGTCGGTTCTTAGAAAAAACAGTCCTTCATTGTCGGTTGCGCAGCCTATGGTGGTGCCTTTGTAATAGACATTGGCATTTGCAATAGGAAGTCCGGTATTGTAATCGACAACAGTTCCTACTACCAATGTTTCAACAGCCTGCACAGAGATTGTTAAAACAGATAATAGAAACAATATGAAAACACACTTTTTCAAGGTGATTAACGCTTAGTGATTATTAGCCGGATGATACTTCCTTATAGCTTCTCGCAAATCTCCCACATTGATGTGCGTGTATATCTCGGTAGTAGTTATATCCTCATGCCCGAGCAGTTGCTGAATAATTCGTATGTCGGCTCCATTTTGTAAAAGGTGTGTGGCAAACGAATGTCGCAGGGTATGGGGTGAGATGTTTTTGGTTATTCCTGCTTCTGCCGCCAATTGTTTGATAATGGTGAATATCATTACTCTTGTGAGTCCTCTGCCGTAGCGGTTGACAAATGCGTAATCGACATATTCCGGCTTAATATCCAGATGACATCTCACTTCAAGCCACAAGCGGAATTGTTTTTCTGCCTCATCTGAAATAGGAACAAGACGCTGTTTGCTACCTTTGCCTTCGATAAGCATGTATTTGTCGTTAAGATACATGTTCGATAGTTTAAGTGTGACTAACTCTGAAACTCGCAAGCCCGAACCGTAAAGCATCTCGATGATAGCTCTATTACGTTGTCCTTCCGGTTTGCTCATATCGATTGTTGCTATCATTCGGTCGATTTCATCTATTGTTAGAACTTCGGGCAGGTGTTTCTCCGGTGAAGGGAAGTCAAGTAGTTCAGACGGGTCAGCGTCGATATAATTATGATAGAGTAGGAATTTGTAAAACGACCTTATACCGGAAAGAACGCGTGCTTGTGTTCTGGTATGACGCACGTTCCGGAATTGTTGATATACAAAATCTTGTAGGTCGGGTAGTTGCAGAGAAACTATATCAGCCTGCTTATCTTGGCAATAAATAAGCAACTTGTCGAGGTCCTGAAAATAAGCTGCTACACTATTTACTGAAAGCGACTTTTCAAGACGCAGATACGAGCGGTACTCACGCAGTATATGATTGAGGTCAGTCATTCTTTTCTCTCCCGTCGTAATATATCAGTTTACCTCTATATTGTCCGTTATAAACGGTATGGGCACTATCGGCAAGCAACAAGGTGAAATCTATTATTGTTGAGTCGTGTGAGAAGGAAATGTTCATTTCTCCACGCTTAACGAGCAGAACAGAATAGCTGTTTTCTTTTATGTCTAATAGATATGCGCCTGATACTTCATTATCGTATTGAATACCGGCAAGAAAGGTCATAGGTGCTGCTGTGGTGTCAGTCACATATTTGCCCTGAGGCAGAAAGGTGTCGGTAGGCTGCAAAAAAATATCCGATAAATAAACATTAGTACCTACTCCTGTTGCTCTGCCGCTATTGTCGAGCGTGATTCCTGACGAGTACAAATCCAAGGATAGTATATTGTTTTTAAGTCCGGCATCAGAGTAGTAATCGCCATAAAAGACGGCATAACCTTTGTCGAGAATGCGTTCGTATTCTTTTTTTTCGTCAGGTGTAGGTGTGTTGCATGCAACCAATAACGAACTAAGTAGCAGATATGTTATAAATCGTTTATTCATATATAAATCAGAATTTTGATTTGGAATCTTTTATTCTTGCAGGTATGAATGCGGACACAAAGCCCAACACAACAACAATCACACTAACTAAGATGATGTCGGTGAGTTTGATTGCCACGGGGTATGCCGATATTATATAATTAGTACCATTACCTAATTTCAGCAGTCCGTATTCCATCTGCAGATAGCAGATTATTACGCCTGTAACTAAGCCGGCTAATGCTCCAATCAGCGATACGAGCCAGCCTTCGAATACAAAGATATTTCTTATCTCTTTCCGGTTGGCTCCCATACTATGCAACACCTGCATATCGTCGCGTTTTTCAAGCATTAGCATTGATAACGACCCCACGATATTAAGTGCAGCTATAAGCAGAATGAAACTGAGAAGAATGATAGTCAGCACTTTTTCTACTCTCAGAATCTTGTAGAAATCGGCTTGTTGCTCGTAGCGGTCGGCAACAAAGAAATCGTCGCCTAATATTTGTTGAATTTTCTTCTTTGTTGATTTAACTGAGGCAGAAGGTTGCAGATGAAGTTCAACTGCGGTAACCTCGTTGTCGGAGTAACCGAATAGTGTTTTAGCAAAATTAAGCGAGACGAGCATCATGTTGTCGTCATACTTTGTCTGATTGACGGCAAACACACCTGATATCCAGATCGGTTGCTTGTTGATTGACTTTTCGGGAGCAAGCAAATTCACTCTGCCGTTACGTTGCGGCGCATACACTCTAAGCGGCGATATGAAATGTGCTCCTATACCTATCGTATTAGCCAGCCCTCGCCCCATCACTGTCCGTTCGAATGCGCCATCGAATACCGTGTAAGTTCCGTCGATTATTATATCAGAGATAGAGGTGGTTTGCTCGTAGTTATCGTCAACTCCTTTTACTCGTGCCGAGACTTGCTTTTCTGAAAAATAAACAAGTGCATTTTCCTCTATTGTGCGTGAAAATGAACTTACTTGTTCTAATGCCCTTATGGCTGCAAATTGTTCACTCTCGCAATTGAAATACTTTCCGTTTTTTGCTGTAATGCGTATGTCGGGATCGAACAATGAAAACATGTCTTCCACAACATTGCCAAAACCATTCATCACGGAAAGTACACAAATCATTGCGGCTGTTGCCACGGCAATACCCGCAGCGGCTACTGCCGATATGATATTTATTGCATTATGGCGTTTTTTTGCAAATAAATATCTGAATGCTATGCGCAGAGATACATTCAATTGTGTGCAAGCAGTTCGTTGATATGCTCCATTTGATTGAGAGTATCGTCTAAGTGAAATTTAAGTTCGGGAATGATTCGGAGTTGGTGACGCTCCAATCGTCCCATCTCGCCGCGTATTGCACCATGGTTGTCGTCAATCATCTGCATAACAGAGTTAACCTTATCTTGCGGAAACACCGATAGATAGACATGGGCGATTGAAAGATCGGGGGAGATACGGACTTCGCTAACCGAAATAAGCGAACCTGATATTTTGCGCGCGTATGCGAGCATTATGTCACTTAAGTCTTTTTGAATCAGACGGGCTATTTTGTGTTGTCTGGTTGATTCCATAATAATAGTATAATTGGTAGCAAAAATAGGGAAAGGAGACGTATCTCTTTTCCCTTATTAAGCTATTGTTAACTTAATTCTTAACTCTATAGCAATACTGCTATTTAGAATTTGTGGCGACCTTCGTCTGCTACGGTCAGTTTCTTGCGACCTTTAGCACGTCTTGCTGCTAATACGCGACGACCATTAGCGGTAGCCATTCTCTCGAGAAAACCATGCTTGTTACGTCTTTTTCTCTGCGATGGTTGAAATGTCCTTTTCATATTTGTTTAGTTATAGTGTTATTACTCCTGATTTCCTGCTTTGAAACTGTACTTTTTTCGAAAGCGGCTGCAAAGGTACACTATTTCTTTTGAATATGCAAATTTTATGTAAAAAAATCGTTATTTTGCGTTTATTTCTAAAAATCTCATGCGATTTGTCAGTTCCTTGAGCATAGAATACATGCTCAGCAATTTACTTTCACTATCCTCTATTTCTTTTCTCAATTTATTGCGCATGGCAGGCTCTTCTGCATAAGTTTGCCGAGCCTTGGCAAGAGTTGTCAGTTGCTCTTTAATTGCACCGCCTAATTCAGTAATCTGCAAATAAGTTTTTCTTGCTTCTTGCGAAACAAATTCGTCAGCACGCGAGTAGATAATATCGTCGCAGATAAATATTTCAGTACTTGTAGAATCTGCTTCGGTATGTTCTGCTTGCTGCGCAAGTTCTTCTGTTGCTGTTTTATCTATGTCTTCTGTTGGTTCCGTTTGCCATGAAAGTGATTTTAATTGTGCCTGCAGGCGTGCTTGTTCGGCATCGGTAATAATTTGTTTTTCGTTATTAAGGGCAAACTTATACACGGCTACCATTCCTGCCGGTGCAGTCCTGTCGGTGGCAAACCACCCCACGCGTTTTGTTTCGTCGATAGCATACATGTAATCATTTGCAGACGAGTTAAATGGGAAGCCGAGATTTTCAGGGTCGAACCAGGTGTCGGTATCCGTTCTATGACGAGTAACATATATATCGTATCCGCCAAGTCCGCCTTCCATATCAGATGCGAAATACAAGGTAACACCGTCGGCAAGCATAAAGGGATAGTTCTGATGCTGTCCGGCATTCACCTCTTGCGGAAGAGTGTCGCAATCAGTCCAATTGTCGAGTATCTTATAGCATGTGGTGAGGCTCGATGTGTCGCCGTGAGTAACTGAACATTGGAGGTCTTTGAGTGAAGTGAGAAACGTTACGTTGCCGTTGTCATAGGAAAGACTGCCAGCGTCAGCTGTGATGTCGTAGAACGACAAAAAATCGTCTTTTGGTAAAACTATGGTGTCGAGAATGGCAAGCCTTTCCACACGTTTTAGATACCGCTCTGCCAGACGACAATAACTAAGGCAACTATCAATGTGCGCGAGTCGTTCTTCGTTTTCTGAAATATCATTTCTGTATTTCGAAAGGCATGTGTGAGCCTCGGCAAAGCGATATGTTTCCATATAGAGAAGTCCGAGATGGTAATTGCGAAGCGAATATTTCTCGCCCGCTTTTTCGAAGTAGGCAATTGCCGGTTCTGTTTGACCGGTCTGCTGCAGACACCGGGCATAACGATATAAGTACAGCTGATTAGCAGGTGCAGCCTCAAGCAGTTTGCCATAGATGGTGAGAGCTCCGCCGAAATCTTGGGCACAGAATAACTCATCTGCCTTTGTTGCCGATTGAGAGAACCCTGATACTGTCACACACAAGACTGCTATTATTAAACAACACTTACGCATATCATTCCTGACATTTACAAGGTTTGCGACGGTTGAACCGGACGTTCAGAAGATATGTAAGTCTTATTCCTACATTCATGTTTCTAAGCCAGCTTTCAGACATATCTGCTGTGCGTACTACATGATTGAGCACAAGGCGCAATTGCTCGTTGTCCAAACGTGTCTCTGTCAGCGCAGCAGTCCCGTCTGATTTGTTGATATTAAGCATACCCGCTTGAAAGAATAGTCCTACACGCAATTTTTGCCGTGACGTTCCTCTCTGAGCAGAACCGAAATTGAAGGTCCAACCGGCCTCAATGCATGCTAATACATCATAATTGTATCGTAATGAACCTAACGATGTGGTAGGGTTGAAGTCGTGTAATCCGTGCTGAGGCATGTCAACGAATGGTTCGTAATAACGGTCGAATACGGCTTTTGTGTCGTAGAGTGCCCTCTGCTGGGTGTTGCCCCATATATTCAAGTTGAATTTTGCTCCTACAAGAAAATAATAATTGCCGAACTCGCCACCGAACATAAGTGGAACTTGCAGATATGTTGAGTTGGCAGCGTCTTTGCGGTCTTTGATATTGCTAACCAATGAATATTCAATACCTTGATTTGTGAAAGCTTTAATCGAAACCGTCTGATTGGGAAGTGAGAATACAGTTCTGTCGAAAGAAATACCTACTCCCGTATCGAACAGGAAATGTCCGTGAACCAGGTGATAATGCAACGTAACATCTGCTCCGCCCCCAAAAAGAGGACGGGTGGGTTCATAATTGTCGATTTGCCATGCGGAAAAGGCTCCGGCCGAGAAACCCACATAACTTGCAGCGCCAACAGCAAATGTTGTAGCGGCGAAAAGTAATATTAACAGAATCCTCTTCATCTATTCTCTATCTGGCTGCGTGTTCTGACATTAAGTTCAGTGCTCTGTTTAATACAAAAAACATCCAAAGATTTGCAAAATTACAATAATTATTTGATTTCGCAAAAACTACAATATAGTTAATTTTGAGAATTGAAATTTTAATAGTAATTTTGCAGTGCAAAAGTCGCTTAAAAGGTATTTATTTTATGGACATAAAAAAAATCTTGCATAGTAATATCTTCTTTATTTTGGAGATGTTAGTTTTGGCAGTCATAGTTATTGCAGCTATTTTGCTTGGTGCAAATCGTTGGCTTCGAGCCTATACTCATCATGGAGAGGAAGTGGTAGTTCCCAATATTACAGGATTGTATATTGAAGAGGCTCGTATGCTTCTTGAAAATAACGGACTCGAATTAGAGATTATCGACTCTACATATATTCCCCAAGCAGCATTGGGTACTGTCATCGAGCAGAATCCTGAGGCAAATTTGCATACTAAAAGCGGTCGTTCGGTGTATGTGGTAGCCAATGCGAGAATAACTCCTCAGATAGTTGTGCCCGACTTGCACGACTTGTCTATGCGGCAGGCTGAAGCCACTCTCCACTCCTTAGGTTTGGATGTTGACAGCATAGAGTTTCAGCCGTCGGAGTTCGGCGGTTTGGTATTAGACGTTATGTACGAAGGCGAATCGGTAGAAGCTGCTATGCGTTTGCCACTCGGTGCAAAACTAACTTTAGTGGTAGGTCAGAACGCTGACGAACAAGAAACAGTGTACGTTCCATCGTTGCAGGGGAAAACTCTCGAGCAGGCGCGTAATATAATTTTACACAATTCACTTGTGCCCGGAGCTGTAATTCAAGAAACAGAAGATGGAGAAGCCGACTATGTTGTATATCACCAAGAACCGGCGGCCGGTAAGTGGGTAACCATAGGCTCGAGGATATCATTATACCTGTCGCGGAATCCTAACAAGAAATTCGAGACAACAGAACAAGAAGAGGATTTTTTCTGATATCTGATACTATTATATATTATGGCACGGCAAATTAGTGATAACGATTCTGATGAGTTGTTCGAGCGCTGGCGGTGTGAGGTTGATAAAGGTCAGTCGCCTTTGCGAATAGACAAATATTTAGCCGAGCACATGGAGGGCACTTCTCGCAACCGTATTCAGTCGGCTGCCGATGCCGGGCATATATGGGTAAATGGCAAACCTGTGAGTTCCAACTATAAGGTTAAACCATCAGATGTGATACAGATATTACTTGATCATGAGCCGCACGACACTAATATCGAGCCCGAAGATATACCTCTCAACATAGTTTACGAGGACGACGACCTGATAGTGGTGAACAAACCAGCCGGTTTGGTTGTGCATCCCGGTCATGGCAATTGGACGGGCACACTTTTGAATGCTCTTGCGTGGTATCTGCGAGATAATAAATCGTTTGATATAAATAACCCTAATATCGGACTTGTTCATCGTATTGATAAAGATACAAGTGGTCTGCTTTTGATTGCCAAGCGTGCAGAGGCAAAAACAAAACTTGCTCTGCAATTTTTCGAGCACACAACAAAAAGAACATATAATGCTCTTGTATGGGGGCGATTCGAGTCTGCAGAAGGGACTATAGAGGGTGCTTTGGGGCGTGATAACCGTGACCGTACTATCTACCGTGTCTGGGACGAGCAGGATAATCCTAACGCAAAGCCTGCTATTACTCACTATCGAGTGCTTGAGAGCTTCGGTTATGTAACGCTTGTGGAATGCAGATTAGAGACAGGGCGAACGCACCAGATACGAGTACACATGAAACATATCGGACATCCGCTTTTTGGCGATGAGAAATATGGTGGATGCGAAATTCTACGAGGCGAACGCACTCAGAAATATAGGCAGTTTGTTGAAAATTGTCTGTCCTTATGTCCGCGACAGGCTCTGCATGCCAAGACTTTGGGTTTCGTTCATCCTACAACCGGAGAGCAGATGTTTTTTGATTCTGAGTGGGCTGACGATTTTGCTGCACTTATCGACAAATGGAGAAAAAGAAGCGAGTTGGGGGCAAAATAAAAACAGGCAACTAATCAGTTGCCTATTTTATTTATTCGTCATCGATTTTTTCTTTGACATAGTCGATGGAAACGACAAATTCTTTCATTCCTGATGATGGTGCCTCAAACATTACATCTTTCATTACTTTCTCTGTCAGACCTCTCAGTCCGCGTGCTCCGAGTTTGTATTCGAATGCACAATCAACAATATAATTGAGTGCCGGCTCTTCGAAAACAAGCTTGATGCCGTCCATTTCCAATAACTTCTGGTATTGTTTGATGATAGCATTCTTAGGTGCTGTCAGTATTTCACGAAGTGCTTCTTTCGACAAATGCTCGAGGTAGGTGATTACCGGCAGACGTCCGACTATCTCCGGAATAAGTCCAAACGAGCGGAAATCTTGAGGAGCAACATACTTGAGCAGTGTATCAGCTTCAGCAACACCCGTATTGTTCCGTTTCTCTGTTGCACCAAAACCTACTACCTTTCTGTTCATTCTGAGTGCAATATGTCTCTCAATACCATCGAACGCGCCTGCACAGATAAAGAGAATACGACTGGTATCGACATGCAGAAATTCTTGTTCCGGATGCTTGCGCCCGCCCTCGGGGGGCACATTCACCATCGATCCTTCGAGCAGCTTGAGTAGTGCCTGCTGTACACCCTCGCCACTAACATCCCGTGTAATGCTCGGATTGTCGCCTTTTCGCGCTATTTTATCGATTTCATCGATAAATACAATTCCACGTTCTGCTTCTGCAACATCATAATTCGTTTCTTGAAGCAAGCGCGATAGTAGCGACTCAACATCTTCTCCTACATAGCCTGCCTGAGTAAACACTGTGGCGTCAACGATGGTGAAAGGGACCTTGAGGTGTTTAGCTATTGTGCGGGCAAGCAGTGTCTTCCCTGTACCGGTTGGACCGACCATTATGATATTCGACTTTTCGATTTCTACTTCATTCGAGTCGGTAGGCTGGAGCAGGCGTTTATAATGATTATATACGGCTACAGATAAGGTCTTCTTTGCGCTATCCTGACCAATAACATAACTATCAAGTAGCTGTTTTATTTCTCGCGGTTTGGGCAGAGATTCGAGTGTAAGAGTGTCGTTGCTTTGCTTAGTTGCCGGTTTCGAGGCTTGTTCGGGAAACATAGTGTCCAATAATTCACGTGCATTCTCAACGCAGTCCGGACAAATTCCTACACCTCCCTCGCCTTTAAGAAGAAACATTACATCTCTTCCGCAAAACGAGCATGTCTGCATCAATTTTGAATTTTTTGCCATAAAGAAATAGTAGCAGAATAATAAGTGGTTTGGGTATAGACTTATTTCTTTTTATAAACCTTATCAATCATGCCGTAACTGAGTGCTTCGGCTGCTGTCATCCAATAGTCCCTATCGGCATCAGCAGTTATCTTTTCAACTGTTTGACCTGAATGGTCGGCTATAATCTGATATAACTCTTGTTTTAATTTTAGAATTTCTCTTGCGGTTATTTCTATGTCGGATGCCTGACCTTGTATTCCGCCCATAGGTTGATGAATCATCACTCTTCCGTGAGGTAATGCGGCACGCTTGCCTTTTGCTCCGGCAACAAGTAATACGGCTCCCATCGAAGCAGCCATACCTGTACATATAGTAGATACCTCCGACGAGATAAACTGCATAGTGTCGTAAATTCCTAATCCGGCATATACAGAACCTCCCGGAGTGTTTAGATAAATGCTGATGTCTTTTCCTGCATCAAGCGAGTCGAGGAAAAGTAATTGAGCCTGAATAACATTCGATGTATAGTCGTTAATTTCGGTACCAAGGAAGATGATACGGTCCATCATAAGACGCGAGAACACGTCCATTTGTGTGACGTTGAGTTGACGCTCTTCGAGAATGGTAGGAGAAATATAACCACCGTTCATCTGTGGTACAGAAGCATTCATAACTTGCTCAACATGCATTGTGTTGAGGCCTTTTGATTTGGCAAACTTAAGAAAATCGTTCATAGGTTAGTTTGGATTAATGTTAAGAATAATATAAATTTAATGGAGCGCAAAGGTAGCATATTTTTTCAAATTATCAAAAAAATGGAACGATTATTGATATAGAAAATTTATCGGACTCACTAAGTAATAATACTAACACAATATCTATATGAAAAAACAACGTATTTTGTGGGCAGACGATGAGATAGAGCTGCTTAAACCTTACATCATTTTCCTCGAACAAAAAGGCTACGAGGTACTTAGTGCTAACAATGGTGTTGACGCCATAGAGTTGTGCCGCCGCTATCAGCCTGATATAATATTTCTCGATGAGATGATGCCGGGGTTGAGCGGATTAGATACTTTAACTGAGATTAAAAAGACTGATGCCAATATCCCGGTGGTGATGATAACCAAATCAGAAGAGGAGAATATAATGGATATGGCAATTGGTGAAAAGATAGCCGATTACCTCATTAAGCCTGTCAATCCGAACCAGATTTTGCTATGCCTCAAGAAACATTTGCATCATCGACAGATTGTTGAGCAGCACACAAGCACCAACTATCGTCAGGATTTTCAAGAGATATCGCAACTAATTAACACTGCCAGACAGTTAGATGATTTCATCTCTATTCAGAGGCGTTTGGTGCGTTGGGATATTGCACTCGAGTCGAGCAGTATGGCTGAATTGCTACAGATGCAGCGCCGCGAGGCAGACCACGCTTTTGCACGCTTTGTAAAACGTAATTACGAAGGGTGGATTCAGAGTCGCTTATCGCCAACAATTCAGTCCAAAAGTGATGATACACTGATATTGTCGCCCGATATAATGAAGACTCAGGTATTACCTTTACTCGAGAAGGGAGAGCATGTATGCTTGTTTGTTATTGATAATTTCCGCTACGACCAATGGAAAGTAGTCCAGCCGCTTATCTCTGAACTTTTCAATGTTGAAGACGATAAAATGTATATGAGTATTCTGCCTACTGCCACGCAGTATGCCCGTAATGCTATTTTTTCAGGTCTGATGCCTCTTCAGATTCAAGAACTCTTTCCAGATTTATGGATTGATGAAGATGAGGATGAAGGTAAGAATATTAACGAAGACCGACTGATAAAAACCTTCTTCGAGCGTTATCGGAAAAACTATACATATCAGTATTACAAAATCAATGAAAGCGATTTTGGCGAGAAAGTGATACAAAAAATGCGTTCTCAACGCAATAACTTACCTGATTTGCAAGTAGTAGTGGTTAATTTTATTGACATGTTGTCGCATTCACGCACCGAAAGTAAGATGATGCGCGAGTTGGCAAGCGACGAGGCAGCCTACCGGAACCTCACTCTCTCGTGGTTCCAACACTCGTCAACATACAATCTGTTGCGGCAAATAGCAACAATGGGCTACACGCTCGTTTTGACAACCGACCATGGAACAGTCAGAGTAAATAATGCCGTGCAGATAATTGGCGATAAGAACACCAATACGAATTTGCGCTACAAGGTGGGTAAGTCGCTCAATTGCAAAAGTAAAGATGTTTTCACCGTCGATAATCCCAAGCAGTTTGGACTTCCAAGCCCTAATATAAGCTCGTCGTATGTGTTCTGCACCGGCAACGATTTCTTTGCTTATCCTAACAATTTCAATTACTACGTTCAGTACTATCGCGACACTTTTCAGCATGGTGGTATATCAATGGACGAAATGCTAATCCCGCTAATCACTATGCGCCCGAAAAAATAAAGGAGCAGCTGCACATAGCTCTGCAGCCGCCCCTATGATATAGAACAATAATATTCTATATTTTGCGTTTCCATGTTTGTGAACGACCGAGTATGCCTGCTCGGTCGAGCGAGCCGCGAAGTACGAGGTTGCCGTTCTTTATGTATATTTTACCATAGTAGAATTTGCCCGACTCAGGATCAAGAACTTTGCCTCCCGTAAGTTCTCCGTTCCTCTCACTCATAGCACGAATAATAACAAGTCCTTCAAGCGGTTTGTTGTAGTCGTCGCCTGTGCATTCTATGCAACGTTCGTCGGGTTTTCCTACAAGCATTTTGGCAATCTTGCCATAGTATTTGCCATCGGCTGCTTTATAAATGTTTACTACTGAGAAGTTGTCGCCTGTCTTGTCGTCAACTGTTAGCCAATCGCCAAGTATCTCGTTAATCTGAGCATTCACGGTAATTGTAAGTAATAGTGCAAAAAACGTTGAAAGTTTTCTCATTTTTTCTTGAATTTATACTGCTGTGTCAAATATAATTTGGCGCATCTAATATTAATTGTTAACTAATTAACTATTCTTTTGAGGTGGCAGAACATCAATTCGCCGTTTTCTTCGCGCAGGTGCATGCCGTTTCCCTCGCAGTAGCGAAACATTTTGCAGTCGTTGCATGGTTCTTTTTTGCGCATCCATTGGCGGTTTCTATAGTTCTGAAAGCCGTGTTCCCAAACCTCCCAAAAGTCGTCTTTATATATGTTCCCTTGATAATATTTACCTCGTATTGAAGTGCAGGCAGATATGCTACCATCAATCAGCACTGATGCCACGCTTATCCCTGCCGCGCATTGATATAGATGGTCTCGCACCTGTCCTTCGTAGTCACCAAGAAAGCCTTCGCAACTATATGATACGTGCCTGCCTGCTTCGCGTTCTGATTTTATAAAGTTGAGCATTCGAGTGAATTGTTCGTCGTTGAGTATCAATTCGGGATTCTCTTTTGCACGTCCCATCGGGTCGATACCGAATATACGCCAATCGCGTACTCCTAACGACCATAGATAGTCTCGTATTTGTGGTAGTTTGTCAATTGTTCGCTGGTTGACACATGTTACCACATCCCATACTAATCTTGGTTCGTCTGCTGCAAGCCGTATGGCTCGCGTTGCTCCGTCGAAAGCAAGCGGGTGGTTACGAAGCCAGTTGTGGTCGTCTTTCAGTCCGTCGAAACTAACGGTCATCGACCTTAGTCCGGCTTGCACGAGTGCCTGAAAGCGTTTTGGTGTTAGAGCAACACCATTGGTTACCATACCCCAGGGAAATCCTCGCCTTTGCAGTTCGGCTCCATTCTGTTCGAGGTCGGTACGCATTAGTGGCTCACCACCGGAAATGATAATCATCACCCGGTGCGGGTCAACATGCGGAGTAATACTGTCGATAGCTTTAAGAAAATCGTTAAACGGCATGTCCGGTTGCGTTACTGCTGTACGACAGTCGCTACCACAATGCAGGCAACTGACATTGCAACGCAAGGTAGATTCCCAAAAGAGTTGACGCAGAGGATGCAGCTCTTTGAGGTTATTACGTCTCAGACGTTCTAACTCTAATGCTATACGTAGGCGTGTTTTCATTATTCGATATCTTGTGTGGGAGCTACTCCGTATTTGACCATAATAACAGGATTACCATTTTGGTCAACCTCTATAGGCTTAGGCATGTCGCGCTTGATGGTATCGCGAAACATGGCAGGAGGTCCGTACAAGCAAACCGGCGGGTCGATAACTTCAATGACAGGTTGTTCTTCGATAATAGTGGTTTGCTGTTCTTTGTTGTTGGTCTGCTGATTTTGTATGGCCCGTTGTGCTTTACATCCGCTAAATCCCAGAAATGCTATTATCGAAGCAATGATAACATTCAGGCGACTGAGTATTCTTGCTTTCATACAGTTGAAATTTTATGATTTTCTACATTGTCAGTAAGGTTTGCTCGTGGCTGACTGCCAATCGACATGGTGCATTAAGTGCTAATGGTAGATTATGGTCGATATGTCCGGCAGGGAAATTAAATGCCACAGGGTAGTCGTAGTCGGCTACCACATCGCGAATCAACTCATATAGTGTGGCTTTCAAATCGGGCTCTTCTCTGCAGTCGGCAAACCGCCCTACTATCAGACCTTGCAGACGTTCGAGAATACCCGACATACGTAGCGACCACATTATACGGTCGAGTGCGTGAGCCGATTCCCACACATCTTCAATGAAAAGGATGGTGTTACCATCGTCAACAATATCAAATGCCGTGCCACGAAGTCCATATCCTACTTGCATATTGCCTCCGCGTAGTATGCCTTCTGCTACACCTGTTCTATTAAATTCGTGGGGAGCCACGTTATATGTAACCTCTTCTCCCTCTATCAGTTTGCGTAGTGCTACAATAGGTTCGGAGTCTTCAGGAAGGGTAGCTATCTGCTTTGCCATAATAGCATGCAGCGAACGTTCACCCACTGCCCCCATAAGGTTATGCAGGCAAGTGATGTCGCTATAGCCCACTACAAGCGGAATATGGTCAGGGTCGAGTTCTACACGGTCGATTATTCGGCACATGCCATAGCCTCCGCGAGAGCAGATGATAACGTCTATGTCGGGGTCGGCAAATGCTCGGTTAAGGTCGTCTATCCGCTCGTCGTCGGTTCCGGCAAACCCACCATAGCGAGAGCGTGTATGCTCGCCTTCTGTTACTTTATACCCCCAACTGCGGAGCCGTTCGATGGCAGCATCGAGAAGTTGCAAATCGATGGCACCTGCAGGGGAAACGAAATGAACATGCTTCATTTTAGACGTCTTGTTTTACGATTTTGTTTTATTATGGTGCGAATATAGTCAACATACGAACCTATATAACGCAGTATCTTATCTTGGTTGATGTCGGCAATCTCTATCATTATACCTGTTTCGTAAACATTAGCAAGTTCATCGTTAAGCGCATTGCCGAAGAATTTCAGTTCGGTGGTCAGACTTAAATATGCCGAAAACATCGGTGGAATGACTGACCCTCTTGAGCGTATTGCTTTTTGCAGGAGGTGATAGTTGATTTGCGGGTTATCGCCCTCGAATATCTCATCGGCTATCTCTTGTGCTTCAAGGCTTATACCGATAGGTTTATATGGTTCAAACAAACCCTTCCTGTCGTAGCAGAAACGGCGTAGGAATGCATAAATAAGATCGCGAGAGATAGTGTCGTAACTCGGATAGATGGTAACTTTACCTATCAAGAATTTAACGTCCGGATTAGAATAAACGACAGCACCCAAGCCATCCCAAGTGTTGTCGAGTGCAAAGATACTTTTCATGCCCATGTCGCGTGTTTGATACTTGGGTTGCACGAATGCGCGTCCGAGTTCGATGGTGTACGGTAGGTAGTCCTTTATGAAGTAGTCGCTGTAATGATAGAGGTGAGCAGAAGTAATTATAGGCTGTCCGTTGTCGTCGAATCTGCATTTCTTACCGTGCAAGTATCTGTAACCGCCTATTATCTCTTCTGCTTCCGGGTTCCAAACCACAATCTGATGGTAAGGCTCGTCCATGGTGTCCATATAGTCCATGTCGAGTTCTTCCCCTGTCGAACCTCCTCCGGCTCTGTAAGATAGTTCGCGCAGACGGGCTATCTCGCGCATCACATTGGGCGCCTCGTGGGCTGTGATGTCGTAAATCTCGTTGTTCGCCTTATTGGTAGGACGAAGGAAATGTTTCTTAGTTAGTTCTTTTTTTAGTAGTTCTTTATCAACTGCCGGTATTATCTCTTTCATATATCAAGTGTATATAGTCGAACCCACTGCGCCCATTGGAGCGGGGTTCGTGTTTTGTCGAAAGTCTGCCATGGTATAGGTTTACCTATTCTTACGTGGAAATGCTTCCCCTTTGAACGGAACATTTCATCCACAAGATAAAGCATTTCCAAGTTTGTTTTTATTCCTAATCTTGTGCGCCATAGAGCAAGATTGTAGAAGAATTGAGAATTGGCACCTTCGAAGTGCATCGGCACTATATCTCTCTTATATTGTACGGCCTTTTGAATAATGCTTTTTGCCCATGGCTGCTCTGTTATCTTCCCATTTTGCTTGCGTGCACATTTGCCCGACGGGAACGAAAGCACATCTACCTCTGACTCCCACATTTCGTTCAGCCGGCGCAGATATTCCCGACTTTGCGCCCCCACTTTATTAACCGGTACAAAGAGGCCGGCAAGCGGAGTTACATACATCAAG
>JAFSTG010000023.1 GCA_017450605.1 Paludibacteraceae bacterium
ACAACAAAAAGAACTAAAGAATTATGCACTATCACATCGTCTGAGACCGGTCAACCCAACTCAAACAGACATGAGAAGATGCTTTAAAAAATGTAATATGATACTCAAATACCGGAACAAAATATACTGCTCGAAATGCGGGCAGTATATAGGAACTAAAGACGAAATACTCGAAGAAGAAGGAAACAGCCATACAATGAAAGCAAGTATGGTAATAAAAGAAGACAAAAAACAATGTCCAAGTTGTCATACTAAATTCAACTATAACGAACCGAAAAAAGGGACTATAGTAGATTATAGAATGATGCTAATTATACAGCCTCACAAGGACATGATTATCTTCAGACGTTTTATGATCCAACAAACATGTAAGGCAAAAGAAAAAGCACAGTACTATAACCTGGGAGAAGTGTCACAAGAATGGTTGAAAAAAGAAGCTGTAGTCTGCTTCGAGAAAAAGTTAATCATGTATCCTAACTGGTCAGACCAACCATACAAAATTTGGGAAAAAGAATTTATATGCAAAGAAAGTTTAAGATTCAGTGGCTTTTCCCAAGTCAGACAAACAAGTAAATCCAAAATCTTAGATGACATATCGCCTCTATACTTTGAGGAAGGTATGACCCCCATAGATATTCAAAGGAAATACTTTACAGGAGATTCTATGTACAAAACACTATGCAAAAAGGGATTATATAAGTTAGTAAACAATATAACACCTCAAGAAATGAAAAAGTTTCGTAATAGCATTCGTATTGCACTGAAAAACAATTACGATATTTGGAGTGATTGGCACTTGTATAGAGACTATCTCGAAGACCTTAAAACGCTCGGCTTAGACCTCAATTCTCCTCATTACCTATGTCCTGACGATTTGAGAAGGCGTCATGAAATTCTGAATCGGAAAGCAAGAATGAAAAGAGATTATATAAAAGCTCAGGAACATGAGAAAGAATATCAAGCACGAATCAAAAAGTATTTATCTATATTGATATACACAGATGAACATCGTCTGCTTATCAGACCTATAAAGACAATAAAGGAAATGATAATTGAAGGAAGCGAAATGCACCATTGTGTAGGCTCATATTGGAACAAAAAAGACTCATTGATTCTTGTATGCCGAACAAAAGAGGACAAAAGAATAGCAACTATCGAAATTAACATAGAAAGAAAAGAGATAGTGCAAATTAGAGGATTTGCAAATCATGAGCCGGAACACTACAACGAAATCAAAAGTACTTTAAGAAAAAATCTAAAATCAATCATTAACCCTAAAAAACAAAATGCAGTATGAACACATTTTCAGAAAAATTCATTGAATTATTCCTTCAGGAAGCAAACCGTCACACCGGTATCAACCCGGATGAACTACGCTCAGTCTTAACAGTTATTAACCCTCAAAAACAAAAAAACTATGACATACTTTAACGAACAACCAACACAAGAAGCTATCAAAGCAGCTGAAATGGTCAACCGATACATGTACTGGATGGCTAACAGAGTATCACGAGACAAACTAATAGAAATCTTCGGAGAAATACTTGGAGAACACTATTGGGCTAAACTCGTAGCAAAACGTGAACGAGTAAACGACTATATGTCTGATATAAGTCTATGGTTTGAACTCGACACTATCAACCGACAAAGACTTATGAATTATCTGATAAAAACCGGTTATAAAGGTAAATAATTAACAACCAAAAGTTGCGCACGACACGAACTAAGTGCATACTACTATGTTAAAAGTAGATTACACACGCAAGTTGGGTGAGGTCGTAATTACTCAAGAGCAAGATGGGCAACCGATTGACTTCAATACAAACATCTATTGGTGCAACGGACTCGCCGCTTTTATCTATGAATACGACGAGGACGGTGAACACGTCTATCAACTAATGAACTTCTTTGCCGACAAACAACATGTCAAAAATCTCATCAAGAGCAAGACTAAGTTGTTTTTGGGCAAGGTTAAAAAAGTATCACTCAATATGTGGTACAAAGACAATGAATATGTACTTGAGTACTTTCTCAAAATGGGGTACAATGTAGAGTTCTATTATCAAGAACCCAAACAAACGAAAGGAAAATAATTATGAACAATGAACTATACGATGCTCTTACAGCATCAGGACTTGCTTACGACATGTTAAATGGATATGACTGCTCTCCGGATGAAGCAGACGACATCATCAACATGATTTTCTAAAAATCGAAAAATAAACATACAACCGTCGGCTAAAAGGTCGGCGGTTGTGTGTTTATAAATCAAGTAGTTTAACAATTAAAAAAACAAAATTATGGAACGTTACAATTACAAAGAAGCTGTACTCGATGACATTCGCGAGTATATCAACGACAACTACGAACAAGATGAACTCCGTGAATTATTGACGGATGACCGTGAACGCTTTGAGCAAGAACTCTATGACGATTTATTCGTCAGCGACTCAGTAACCGGCAACGCGAGCGGCTCGTACTACTGCAACAGTTGGAAGGCAGAGGAAGCATTATGCCACAATATGGAACTGTTAGGTGAAGCACTAAACGAATTTGGCTGTGACAGTTCGTACCTTGAACGAGGTGCCGAAGCATGCGATGTAACTATCCGCTGCTACCTGCTAACACAATGCCTGTCAGAGGTACTCGACGAACTCGAAGAAGAACTGCTGACAGAAGAAAATCAAGAAGATGATTACGACAACGAAGATTAAACATTTGAAACCTTGCGGTGTATAGGTTAACCGCTATTTTTTTATTTTTGTTTGTACAATTCAAAAATAACAATTAACTTTGCAACGCAAAAACATAACGAACTATGCCAAAAGTATTAATCTATTCTATATGGATATTTCTATTTTATGGTCGAGATGTTAACGAAAATCGGGCACATGTACATGTAGGTAAGAAAAATACTAAAAACCTTACTAAAATATGGCTCGAACCTGAAATAGAAATAGCAAAAGATGGTGACTTAAACTACTTTCAAAGAAAAGAGGTTTTGAGAATAGCCAAAGACAACAAAGATGAACTTTTGAAACAATGGAAACGGTTTAAAAAAGGTCAGGATGTAAAAATTATTAAAATCCAAAAATAATATGGCACAAATAGAAGGATTCTGGGATATTAAACCAGAAATAAAAAAAGTATTCTTTCCCATTAGAGGCAAGTTTGGAGTTATACTTCAAGATGGAAGAGAAATAATCATGCCTATATCGGCCTTCCCCTCAATAAAAAAAGTACCAACAGCCCATCGAAACAAATGGTATCTCATAGGGAATGGCTTTACATGGGATGAATGCCCTGAAGTAATACACATTGAACAAATTCTTGGAAACTATGCTAAATATAATCATGAAGCATAGTTAAAAATTCTAATAACATTACGTAACCGTCTGTCAGCAATGGCAGGCGGTTGCTGTTTATAAATCAAGTAGTTTAACAATTAAAAAATAAAAAACTATGTCACACATTATCGAAGACAAAAAGGCTCAATTAGAAGCCAAAAGAATTAAACACCTAAACGAATTAGCAAGACTATTCGGAGGGTGGTATAACCCCAAAGAAAATGAAGGCGACAAAATCGACTATAAATACTGCTGGGAGTATCTACAGAAAATGGAAAATAAAACACATAGACTTGTCGAAATTTATTGCGGAGATGGATCTATTAACCAAGCAGAAAAAAGCTGGAATGCATGGAAAGAACTTGAAGAATTGAAAGCTATTATTCCGAACACTATTTCGAGATGGTTTAATAATCCGGAAAAATTCAAACAGTATCTCTTCATAAATTTAGACCCAAGACAATACTCTCTAAAACTTGATTTACCATATAATACCCAAACTACAATCTACAAAGATTGGGGAGGTTATGGGATATTAGCTCCTGAACATCTATATAAAAACTAAAATCTTATGAGTAAAAGAATCTTTTTCAATCTACGTACAAATCAGGGCGTGGAAACAGTTGATTGGCTATCCAGAAACGATTTCAATAGTTTAGCAGAATATAAACAAGAAATAAAACGACTAAGGAACGAGTACCATATTGCTGGTATGCAAGTATATCTCTCAAATAAAGCCACTAAAGACTGGTATCTACAACACCTACACATGACAAATTAGCAAAACCATTAACAATTAACAGCTGTGCTATCGGCTTAACGGGCTTAATCATGAACACTTCGAATAACTTTTTTACCAACAAAGCAAAGAAATTACGACAACAATGTCTTAAGGAACTCGACTTAAAAATTTACAATTCACAATCCGGACCCAAAGGGTACGAAAACTATGCTTCATTTAAGCTCGATTTTTCTACTGCATACCTATACGGATATGATTATATCATTAAAATCGAACGCGATTGGCAGCTTCTCGACAAAGACGGCTATCTATTCGGTACCGACATACTCTCAACAGAAGAACTATGTGAACTGGTCGATTACATAATGGAACAATACTAAATGTAAACTGACCATTACAAATTAACGCAAAATTCACTTATAAGTAAATTATTTTGCTTATAAGTGAATTTTATAAAAAAAATATATTACCTTTGCAAAAAATTAAAACAATACATTTATGAAAACAGCAAAAATAATCTCAGTCGCTCAATCAGAGCAGGTAGGTTTGTACACTATATGCTTTAATGGAGAAGAATCTGAATTCCAAAAATTTCGTGAAAAGTTTAAAGCCAACGCTTCTTTAAACAAAGACTATAAAGAAATACTCTATGCCTTAGATAGAATTATAGCAAAAGGAGCTTTCGAGAGAAACTTCAGATATGAAGGAAAAGCAAATGATAAAGTTGCTGCACTTTCCGTATATTCAAAAGTATTAAGATTATATTGTCTAAGAATATCAGATCAAATTTTGATTGTAGGAAATGGAGGAGTCAAAACTACAAGAACATATCAAGAAGATCCGGAATTAAATGGTTATGTTATTGATTTGCAAAAATTCGATGAACTATTAGCAGAAGCACAGATAAATGGTACGATAACAATAGAACGTAATATAATAACTGGAATAGAAGAAGCTACATTCACATTATGACAACATTTAATGACATAAGATTTCAAGAAGAATTGGCTGAAATAAATCCAATCACAAGATTGTCATATATGCTTGCTGATGATATTGCAGAAAGAATATACTCTGTAATGAAAGCAAAAGGCATATCTAAAAAGCAACTTGCAGAATTGACACACAAGCAACCATCAGAAGTCACAAAATGGCTTGCAGGTGGTCATAATTTCACGTGCAAAACAATCGCTATTATATCTCAAGCACTTGGCGAAGATATAATACAAATCGCCAAGTAAAACTTATTACATACCCATGAATCCGTCTGTCAGCAATGACAGGCGGTTTTTTTATACCTATATTCTAACTCTAAATCACAAAATTATGACAATTGCTATCTTAGACTATTGCGTAGGCAAAGTTTACATCGAGAAAATCCCGGATGTGATGAACCCGGAACAATTTGTAAAAGACATGTACTGACTACAGAACGTTCACTACATGGAAGTAGAAGACGACAAATTTGAACTCTGGGACTACAGAGAACCTGCATGCCCGGAACATCTAATCTAAAACTATATCAATATGGAAACAATAACAAGTATAATCAATCAAACACTTACAACAATGGAGACAAAACGACCAAAACAAGGAGACGCTGCCAAGCGAATCCTAACCGACAAACAGAAAGCCGCTCAGAAGAAAAGAGAATGGCTCAGAAACCTATCAAACCAACTCTCGGTAGAACGGGAAATAGCTAAAATGATGGAAATAGACGTACCAACAGTCAATGAACTGCTAATCGACTATTACAAACAGAAAAATGGCGTCACTGAGCTACACACCTACGACGATTGGAAGAAACAAGGCTATCAAGTCAAAGCAGGTGAAAAGGCATTCCTGATATGGGGAAGTAAAGTTCAAATCAAACCGGATGAAAACATCGAAACACAAACTCAAAATCAAGATGAACAAACACAAAAGGAACTAAAGAGCTACTTCCCACTATGCTATCTGTTCGACATCACACAGGTATTCCACGTAGAAAACTGCAAATAAAAAGAGGACAAAAGCATGATAGAAATCAATTACAAAGAACAATGTATAGTCAAATGGACTATAGAATGACTGCTCGATAATGTACTAATCTTTGATGAGCAAGCTGACCGTTACATCAACAAAGAAGAGGTACTTTCTCTGTTCATTGTTAACCAAAGAGAGTACGAAGTGCTGCAAAAACTACGAGAAAAACTATAATCGCAAGTTTTGTAAGAAAGTTGTAAGAGATTTGTGAGAGAGGCAAATGGTTTACTAATAGTAAATTATGAGCTTTTCTTACATTCTTACAATTTTACAAAAAAAATTACACTTTACAACGCTTCAACTTTTTTCTTAACAAAACTTAGGAGCTTTTTCTAAAAGTGTTTTCATAAGATTCGGATCCACATGATTCGCATAACGAGTCGTCATGCTCAGGTCGTGATGGTCCGCTGCCTGCATCACAGTCAGCGGATCTATTCCCGACTTGAGCATGTTGTTTATGCCGGAATCGCGAAGACTATATAGCTGCATCTCATCCGGCAACTTTAGAGCTTTACGCATCTTCTCCCAGTGCTTTCTATATAGCTTTGAATCCATTGCTACAACACCAGGCATATAATCAGCAGAAATCAAATACCATTCCGAATTAGCATGCTCAATCAATGGAGACAAAAGCTCGCATAACTCATCCGACAAAAAAGCATACCGGTGGTGACCATTCTTAGTCTTATCAGAAGGCATATAAATATAATGCTGCTGCAGATTGATTTGTTTTATCTGTACACGTGACACTTCCTTTGGACGCAACAATGAAGTGTAGATAAGCTGCATCACTATATTATATTGGGGATTGACATTATCAAAATACTCTTTTATCTTTTGGCGTACTTCCTCCGGAATCAATACGCGTTTCTTTTCCTGTTCTTTCTTTACCTTAATAGTCTCGAACGGATTCTCCTTGCAGTAGCACTTCTCTACTGCCCAACTGAACAGTGCCCGCGCCATCTTCAGCTGGTTGTTGTAGCCGCGGGCTGATACCTTACGCTCATTATATACATAGTCCATATATCTGATAGCAAGCACGCGGTTAAACAAAATACACTTGCAATCCGGGACAGTTTTATCACACCATTTAACAAATATCCGGCAAAAACTCTTGTACGAGCGCAGAGTGTCGGGCTTCAGTTCCTTCGTTTTCTCAGCTATATACAAGTCGCAGACTTCTTTAAGTTGAGTGTAATATCGAACATTCTCAGACTCACCAAACGGCGACCAGCCGCCGGCTAAGCGGCTGTTGATAGTTGCAATCATACCATTAACGATAATCTTGAACTCAGATAGCTTATAGCGATTACGAAGACGATTAACATATATACGCTTTCGTTCCAACTTATCTAAAGCCGGGTTATAAACATAGTACTCGATACTATACCCGTCACAATTTTTTCGAAGTATAGCCGGCAGATAATTATTAAAGTCCTTGTGAAATTGTTGAAGATTGGGCATTTTTTTTTCTTCGTTGCTTGAAAAACAACAAAGAATTAACACCTATTTTAACGACAAAACCGACAAAAAAATTGTCGGATTTCCGTCGGGGTTTTTCTATATAAATTGGCTAACATGTTGTTAACCAATTGCTGTGAACCAGCTGGGGCTCGAACCCAGGACCCCATCCTTAAAAGGGATGTGCTCTACCTGCTGAGCTACTGATTCTCCAAAAAACTATTTATTGTGACCCCCGAGGGGCTCGAACCCTCGACCCACTGATTAAGAGTCAGTTGCTCTACCAACTGAGCTAGGGAGTCGGTCGCCATCGGAAAATGTAACCATTCGGCATGAAACAAATTCTTTTGTGCAGAATTTGTTTTTCCCAAAAGCGGGTGCAAAGGTACAACATGTTTTTGATATGTGCAAATTTTTTTGATTTTTTTTTTGTTTTCTTGCGTAATTGAAATAAAGAAAGTAATTTTGTAGCACTGATTGAGTGATTGAATAGCATCGCTCTAAATGATGAAATGATTGACGAAATCGGATAAATTATAAACAGTATATATCATGGATTTTAAGTACGCACCTATGTTTCAGCTTGGTGAAGACACTACCGAGTACTATCTGCTGACCAAAGATTATGTTTCGGTTGGCGAGTTTGAAGGTCATCCCATCTTAAAGATTGAGAAAGAAGGCCTTACGAAAATGGCAAATGCAGCTTTCCGCGACGTTAGTTTTATGCTTCGCCGTTCACACAACGAGCAGGTTGCCAAGATACTTCGCGACCCCGAGGCAAGTGATAATGATAAATATGTAGCCCTTACTTTCCTTCGTAATGCTGAGGTGAGTGCGAAAGGCAAACTTCCGCTTTGTCAGGATACCGGCACGGCAATCATCCATGGCGAGAAGGGTCAGCAGGTGTGGACAGGTTTCTCTGACGAAGAGGCACTTTCGAGGGGTGTATTTAAAACCTATACCGAAGAGAATCTTCGTTATTCGCAGAATGCGCCTCTGAATATGTACGACGAGGTAAACACCAAATGCAATCTCCCCGCTCAGATAGATATTGAGGCAACCGAGGGTATGGAATATCGCTTCTTGTGTGTTACCAAAGGCGGTGGTTCGGCAAACAAAACATATCTTTATCAGGAAACGAAGGCTCGTATTCAGAACCCGGGTACGCTTGTTCCTTTCCTTGTAGAGAAGATGAAGACTCTCGGTACTGCTGCTTGTCCTCCTTATCATATAGCATTCGTTATAGGGGGTACTTCGGCAGAGAAGAATTTACTGACGGTGAAATTGGCTTCCACGCATTATTACGATTCGTTGCCAACTTCGGGTGATGCTACAGGGCGTGCTTTCCGCGATATAGAACTCGAAGAGCAGTTGCTTAAAGAAGCCTATAAGATAGGTCTCGGTGCCCAATTCGGAGGTAAATATATGGCTCACGACATTCGTGTAGTCCGTCTGCCGCGCCATGGTGCTTCATGCCCGATAGGTTTAGGCGTTAGTTGCTCAGCCGACCGCAATATCAAGTGCAAAATCAACAAGGATGGTATATGGATTGAGCGCATGGACGACCGCCCATACGAGTTGATACCGGAAGAGTTGCGCCGTGCCGGCGAGGGTGATGCTGTACGTATCGATCTCAACCAGCCGATGAAAGATGTTTGCAAGGTGCTCACTCAGTATCCTATAGGTACTCGTCTCTCGCTAAATGGCACAATTATAGTGGGTCGCGATATAGCTCATGCTAAGATAAAGGCTCGTTTGGATGCCGGTGAGGGCATGCCACAATACCTTAAGGATCATCCTATCTACTATGCCGGTCCTGCCAAGACTCCTGAAGGCATGCCTTGTGGCTCGATGGGTCCGACAACAGCCGGCCGTATGGACCCGTATGTTGACGAGTTTCAAGACCATGGTGGCTCGCTTATCATGCTTGCCAAGGGTAACCGTTCGATAGATGTTACCAATGCCTGCAAGAAGCATGGCGGCTTCTATCTCGGTTCGATAGGCGGTCCGGCAGCTATTCTTGCGCAGAACAATATAAAAAGTATAGAGTGTGTGGAGTATCCCGAACTCGGTATGGAAGCTATTTGGAAAATCGAAGTAGAGGACTTCCCTGCATTTATTCTTGTTGACGATAAGGGCAACGACTTCTTCAAGCAACTTCGTCCTTGCGAAGGTTGCACCATACTGAAATAGAGACTAATGGCGACCGTAAAAAATAATGGATTTTGGCAGCGTATGCATTTCAAGTTCCGACTGTCGGTGCTTAACGAGAATACGCTCAATGAGGTGTGGCATATTCGTTTGTCGCGTTTTGGTATGTTTGTGTTTGCACTTCTCCTTTTTGCCGTTACTTTTGCGTTGTTTGCGCTTATCATTTTTATCTCGCCTCTGCGTAATTATCTTCCCGGCTACAACGAAGATGTCCGTCAGGACTTGATGTCGGAGGTGGTGCGTGTTGATAGCATATCCGACCAGTTGGCATTGCAGACCACATATTTGTCGATGATACGTGATGTGATGTCGGGTGAGGTGGAGTCGGATTCTATTACTACTCTCGATTCGCTTGCTGTCATTCAGCGGGAGCAGTTGCTTCTTGAACGAACCGAGGTTACCGACGAGTTTATTCGTCAGTATGAGGATAAGGAGCGCGATTACTTGATGCTGTTTGATGTTCAGACTACCGCACCTATGATTACACTTTTCAAGCCTGTAAAAGGAGTTATCACCGAGCACTACGGGGCTGAAGGTAAGCATTCCATAAGTCTGCTAACCACGGGTAAGGAGAATGTGGTGAGTGTGCTCCCCGGAACAGTGGTATTCAGTTCGTTGGAGTTCGACCATGCTGCAGGTTGGGTGGTGGTTGTTCAGCATAGCAACGACTTGATATCTGTTTATCGGAATATAGGCAAGCCGGTTCGGAAGGTCGGTGACAAGCTTAAGATAGGTGAGAATATAGCTCTCGCACCGAAAGACAAACCATTAGTGTTTGAGTTGTGGCAAAACGGGTCGCCGCTCAATCCCGAAACTCTGATAGCGTTCTAAGCTAATTCTCCTTTAGGGCACGGATTAAGGGTACTTCTAAAAAATCCCGTTTTTAGAAGTACCCTTAAGATTTTACGTTAATTAACCATTAAATTCCTTGCTAATTATCTTATTTGTAGAGCAGTTGGAATTTTCATTATCGATCACAAATTATTGACTAAATCGACAGGATATGCAGAGCCTGCACTTTGTCTTGCTTGACGTCTTTATGTTCGTTGATAGTTTTCGTAAGCGGAACATATACCACTTCGTCGTCCTTCACTCCCACCATTATAGTTCGTTGTCCTTCTAAAAGCGACTGAATAGCAGCCACTCCGAGTCGTGAGGCGAGAATGCGGTCGTTGGCGGTAGGTGAACCGCCACGCTGCAGGTGCCCAAGAATACTTACTCGGATATCGTATTCGGGATGCTGCGCTTTGAGCTTGTCGGCTAATGCCTGAGCGCCACCTTTCTCTGAGTGCTCGCTTACGATAACGATACTCGAGTTCTTCGATTTTCGGAATCCGTTGCCTATATAAGCCTCTAATTGTTCCTCTTGTGTCCGACGCTCAGGTATGATAGCTGCTTCGGCTCCGGCAGCAATAGCCGAGTTGAGAGCAAGAAAACCGGCATCGCGTCCCATCACCTCAACAAAAAATACACGTTCGTGCGACGAGGCAGTATCTTTTATCTTGTCAACACATTCCATCACGGTGTTAAGAGCTGTGTCGTATCCGATAGTGAAGTCGGTGCCCCATAGGTCGTTATCAACAGTACCCGGAAGTCCGATAACCGGTATGTCGTATTCCTCAGTGAGAGCTAATGCACCTGCAAACGAGCCGTTTCCGCCAATGACGATAAGTGCATCTATCTCTTCTCGTTGAAGCGACTGCCATGCCTTGGCACGACCTTCTTTGGTCATGAACTCGTCGCTGCGTGCCGATTTGATTATAGTTCCGCCACGCTGAATGATATTACTTACATCTTGAGTTGTAAACTCGCGTATTTCTCCGGCTATCAAACCTTTATATCCACGATAAATGGCTTTTACTCTGATGTTGTGATAGATGGCAGCACGAGTGATAGCACGTATCGCGGCATTCATTCCGGGAGCATCGCCCCCTGAGGTTAATAGACCTATTGTCTTAATCTGGTAGGACATATTAGTGTTTAGAATTTAGTGTTTAGAGTTTATCGGGTGCGCCGGTTTTTAACCGGCAGTAGTTTAGTGTTCAGAGAGTCTTTGTCTGACTGTTTCCATGAGCCAATAGGGTGTGGATGTAGCTCCGCAGACACCTATGTCTTTCCCGTTCAAAGCTGATATCATTTCGTCGGTGATTTCGTCGGGCGACTCGATGAAAACAGAGTGGGGATTGACCTCAGAGCAGTGTTCGAAAAGAACCTTACCATTCGACGATTTGCGTCCGCCAACAAAAATTATTACCTCGTGTTGTGCAGCAAATTCGCGTATATGATTAACTCGGTTGCTCACTTGTCGGCATATTGTGTCGTGCCAATGAAAACTAATGGGCAAACCGGCAATCCGTTTTTTTATCTCACAGATAAGAAGGTGAAACTCTTCAACCGATTTTGTTGTTTGCGAGAAGAGGTGAATGTCTTTGCTGAAGTCTATCTTGTCGATATCAGCTAATCGCTCCACCACGATGGCAGTATTGTCGGTTTGACCTTGCAGACCAACCACTTCGGCGTGCCCTTGTTTGCCGAATATCACTATTTGTGCTTTTTGATTGTCGGTATAGGTGCTCCGAATTTTCTTTTGTAGATTAAGTACAACGGGGCATGTGGCATCTATTACCTCGATGTTATTGCTTTGTGCTGTCTTGTAAGTCTGCGGTGGCTCACCATGGGCACGAAGAAGTACTTTGGCGTTGTTAAGGTTCTTGAACTGCTCGTGGTTGATGGTGGTAAGTCCGAGCCGTTCAAGTCGTTCAACCTCTAAGTTGTTGTGTACGATATCGCCTAAGCAGTAAAGTTGAGTCTTTCCTGCCAATTCTGTTTCGGCTTTGCGAATAGCGGTTACTACACCAAAACAAAATCCTGATTTATCGTCGATTGTAATCACAGATAGGTTAAATGCTTAAGGGTATTTCTGAAAATTCACCGTTTTTTAGTTTTCCCCAATTAAAATAGATATAAATCAAATTTTAGAAGTACCCTTAACTTTTTCTTCCCACAGCTGTATCACCTTTGCTAATTGTTGTTG
>JAFSTG010000024.1 GCA_017450605.1 Paludibacteraceae bacterium
CGACTCGCAACGTCAAGCCACCAAAGAAGCAGGTGAGATTGCAGGCCTTAATGTTCGTCGTATTGTCAACGAACCTACAGCAGCAGCTCTTGCTTATGGTCTGGACAAATCGGGCAAAGACATGAAAATCGTAGTATTCGACTGCGGTGGTGGTACCCACGATGTCAGCGTTCTTGAATTAGGCGACGGTGTATTCGAAGTAAAATCGACTGATGGTGATACTCACCTTGGCGGTGACGATTTCGATCATCGTATTATCGAATGGCTTGTTGAAGAGTTCAAGAAAGACAATGGCGGAGCCGACCTGTCGAAAGACCCGATGGCAATGCAACGTCTGAAAGAGGCTGCAGAGAAAGCAAAGATTGAGTTGTCGAACACCACATCTACAGAAATCAATCTGCCTTATATCATGCCGGTTAACGGTGTACCTGCTCACCTTGTTAAGACTCTTACACGTGCTAAATTCGAGCAACTCATCGACGACCTTATCCAGCGTACAATCGCTCCTTGCCGCACCGCATTGAAGAATGCCGGTTATTCGACAAGCGATATCGACGAGGTTATATTGGTAGGTGGTTCGACACGTATCCCTGCTATCCAGCAAGCAGTAGAGAAGTTCTTCGGCAAAGTTCCTTCGAAGGGTGTTAACCCCGACGAGGTAGTGGCAGTAGGTGCAGCAATCCAAGGCGGTGTGCTTACCGGCGAGGTAAAAGACGTGCTTCTGCTTGATGTTACTCCTTTGAGCCTCGGTATCGAGACTATGGGTGGAGTGATGACCAAGATGATTGAAGCCAACACCACCATACCTACCAAGAAGACCGAAACCTTCACCCCGGCTGTGGATAATCAGCCCTCGGTAGAGATAAAGGTTCTGCAAGGCGAGCGTCCGATGGCTGCACAGAACAAACAGATTGGTATCTTCCACTTGGATGGCATCATGCCTGCACGTCGTGGCGAACCTCAGATAGAAGTTACTTTCGATATCGATGCCAACGGTATCCTTAATGTAAGCGCCAAAGATAAGGCTACGGGCAAAGAGCAGAAGATTCGTATTGAAGCATCAAGCGGACTTTCGGATGCTGAAATCAAGCGTATGAAAGCAGAAGCCGAAGCAAATGCCGAAGCCGACAAACGCGAAAAAGAGCGTGTTGACAAACTCAACAAAGCCGACTCGATGATATTCCAAACCGAGAAACAGTTGCAAGAGTTTGGCGACAAACTGCCTGCCGACAAGAAGGCTCCTATTGAAGATGCACTCAAGAACCTCAAAGAGGCTTACGAGAAGAAAGATGCAGACGGTTGCGAACGCTACGTAGGTGAACTGACCTCAGCATTCCAAGCTGCAAGTGCAGAGATGTACAATGCTGCTAACCAGCAGCAGGGCGGACAGACCTACAATGCCGGTCAGGACTTCAACGCAGGTCAGAACGGTGGTCAGAAGAAAGACGACGACGTTACCGATGTTGACTTCGAGGAAGTAAAATAACATTACAATCTAACATTTAGCAATCATATACTGAGGGCTATTTAAGTGAGATTTAGTAAACATTCAAAAAAGGCGGAATAGTTAACAAAAAAGACTATTCCGCTTTTTTATTACCCTAAGAATTGCATAATCAGAAAAAAAAAACTAACTTTGCAAACTTTTGAAATTAAGATTGGGTAATTTGAAATCAGAATTATGAATATAATAGCACACATAGGCGAATATTTCTTGCTCATGGGGAAAACATTGCGGCGGCCTGACCGCTGGCGTATGTTTTTCCGTCAACTTTCGCGAGAATTGGAGAAGCAAGGGCTACAATCGGTACTGATAGTGGTGATTGTCAGTTTCTTTATGGGTGCTATCATGACCATGCAGACCAAGCTGAACACCTCTAATCCTTTGCTTCCGACCTACTCTACCGGTCTTGTTACACGCGATTGTATTCTTCTTGAGTTTTCTTCCACCATCTTATGTCTGTTACTCGCCGGCAAGGTGGGTTCAAACATAGCCTCAGAGATAGGCACCATGCGTATAACCGAACAGATAGATGCTCTCGAAATAATGGGAGTCAACTCTGCCAACTATCTCATTTTGCCTAAGATAATAGCTTTCATGATGATGATGCCTTTCCTTGTTATTATCTCAATGGGTATAGGCTTGCTTGGCGGTTATTGTATAGGTGCATTCACCGATGTTATCACTGTGGCAGATTATCTGCTTGGCATTCAGTATGCCTTCGTGCCTTTCTATGTATGGTATTCGCTAATTAAAACCACCGTGTTTGCATTTATTATTGCAAGCATGGCATCCTACTACGGTTATTACGCCTACGGCGGAGCGCTCGAAGTAGGTCGTGCAAGCACTAAAGCTGTGGTCAATTCGAGCATTATGATATTGCTCTTTAACTTAATGCTTACCAACCTCTTACTTAATTAAGCAACTTAACAGTTTTTCATTTTGATACGCGTTAAAGACATAGTAAAAAGTTTCGACGGTACCACTGTGCTCGACCATATCAGTGCCGACATGTTTGATGGTAAGGTTAACATGATAATCGGTCAGTCGGGTTCCGGTAAGACGGTGATGATGAAGAGTGTGATAGGTTTGCATCGCATCGACTCAGGCTCTATAACCTACGATGTAAGAACTTCAACGGGTAACGAAGAGCGCGACATTACCCGAATGAACGAAGAGGAGATGCGTCTGCTGCACCGCGAAGTGGGAATGTTGTTTCAAGGCGCTGCACTTTTCGATTCGCTCACGGTGCTCGAAAATGTGATGTTTCCACTTGAAATGTTCTCTGATCAAAGTGTAGAGCAGATGCGCGAACGAGCCATGTTCTGCCTCCGCCGCGTCAATATGCCCGAGCGCGCATATAACCTCATGCCATCAGAGATTTCTGGAGGTATGCAAAAGCGAGTGGCTATTGCGCGAGCTATATCTATGAATCCTAAATATCTGTTTTGCGATGAACCCAATTCCGGTCTCGACCCGAAAACATCGCTCGTGATAGACCAACTGATACAAGATATAACACAAGAATATAACATCTGCACTATAGTCAATTCCCACGATATGAACTCGATAATGGAGATTGGCGACAATATCATATTTCTTAAAGAGGGTAAGAAAGAGTGGCAGGGGTCGCGTTTCGAAATCTTCGATGCAGAATCGGAAGCACTCAACGACTTCGTGTTTGCAAGTCAACTCTACAAGAAAGTTAAAATGGCACACTCTTTGAAATAATTGAAAAAAACAAAAAATATTTATCAACACCATGAAACGACTTTTCATTCTTCTTACGGCAGCAATGCTGTTTTTTCCGCTAATGATTGGCAGTTCGCACGCTGTACCTGCCAATCCCCGTCCGATGGAAATTACTCAACCTAACGGCGAGAAACTCACTATTCGTCTTCGCGGCGACGAGCGCCACCACTGGTACATAACAGAAGACGGAGTGCTTATTTCACTCAATAAAAAGGACTACTATTGCTATGCCTATATCAACAAAAAAGGCGAGACAGTAGCCGGTAGAAAAATTGCTCATAACGAGAACGAACGTACAAAATGTGAAAAACGTTACATTGCTCGTCTGCAAAAGAAAACAGAAAAAAATAGACATAAAGTCCAAACAAATAGATGACTTGTATTTAAAAATTCAAATTTGATTATTGATACTTACTACATAATTCCTGATTCCTGATTCCTGATTCTTGATTCCTGATTCTTGATTCTTGATTCCTGATTCACTACTTCATTTTTTTATCATATTAAATCACACCAACAGTCATGAAAAAACTATCAATCTTACTATTTTGCGCCATATTATCAATCTGCGCATTCGCTGTTCCTGCCCGCCCGGGTGCTCGCACCTACAAACAGCCTGACGGCAGCTCAATACAAATTTACGTACACGGAGATGAGTTTCACCACTTTACAACCGATGCAGAAGGCAATCTGCTTACATGCGACGACAACGGTTTCTATGTAAAATCGACACAACAACTCAGTCAGAAGAAAAAAGCCGCTCAGCGTCGCCAAGAAATCAACCGTCGTCGCGCTGAGCGCCGCAAAGCTTCACTGGCTGCCGACAAAACTAAGGGTTTGGTTATACTTGTGAACTTCTCTGACAAGACTTTCAAAACAGAAAATACCCGCGATGCATTCGACGAAATGCTAAATGGAGAAAGCTATACCTATGGTGGAGCCACAGGCTCTGTACGTCAGTACTACTCCGACCAATCATCAGGGGCTTTCCAGCCGGAACTTGTAGTTTATGGTCCTGTTACTCTTTCCAAATCATACTCCTATTATGGCTCCAACGACTCTGAAGGCAACGATAAATATTGTTGCACTATGGTGGCTGAAGCTTGCAATTTAGCATTCGAACAGTACAACATCGACCTTGCCTATTTTGATTCAGACAACGACGGATATGTTGATTTCGTTGACATACTATATGCCGGTTATGGCGAGGCCGATAGTTCTGATAAAAATACCATCTGGCCTTGTGAGTGGGCATTATCTGATCCCTATGGCGACTATCGTAAAGTTCTCACACTTGGCGGTAAGAAGATTGACACCTTCTCATGCCACCAAGAACTCGATGGTCAGACCAGAAAGCGCGCCGGTATAGGTACCGCTTGCCACGAACTCGGACATGTGTTCGGATTGCCCGACTTTTATGACTACGAAAACCCCACCATTGGCGAATGGGACATCATGGATGGTGGTGCATATCTCAACAATGGCAATACCCCTCCCGCCTTCTCCGGTTACGAGCGTATGTGCTCAGGATGGGCAAAACCCGAAATGCTTAACGAAGCAAAAAAAGGTGTTGAACTTGATGAACTGCAAACCTCTCAGCAGATTTACATTATCACAGAGTCTGGCACACATAATTTCAGCGGAACCAACCCGAACCCGAAGAATTTCTACATCTTAGAAAATCGTCAGAACATAGGATGGGACAAATATCTTCCCGGACACGGCATGCTTATTTGGCGTGTGCAGTACAACCAAAGCTATTGGGACTATAACATACCTAATGGTGTTGATTGGAACAGTGCAGGTACCAAGATAACCAAATACCATCAAGGTATGAACATCATGGCTGCTGACGGCAAGGTAAAATACGAGATTGACGAAGATGGCACTTATTTCACATACGGAGATAGTGGCGACCCATTCCCCGGTACCGAAGGAGTAACCGAATATAAGAATTTACCCGCCAATTGGCAAATAACTGACATCAAAGAAGCCTCACAAGTAATTTCTTTCAACTTCTCTGATAAGTCAGGCACGGGTCAGGTTGACCCCCCAACAGGAAACTTAACATACGAACGAGTTACCTCGGCTCCGGCCGACTGGTCTGGCAACTACCTTATTGTTTACGAAGACGGGGCGAAGATTCTTGACGGCTCGCTTGAAACCATCGACGCTGCCGGTAACACTCAGAACGTTACCATCAGTGGCAACAAAATTTCAGCATCTTCGTCTTATTCATTCACCATCGCCAAACTCAACGACGGCTACAGCATACGCTCTGCTTCAGGTCTGTATATTGGTCATTCAGGCGAAAACAACGCTCTGAAGACTAATGCAGAGACACCATTTGCCAACACAATAGAAGTAGGCGACGATGGAGTGAACATAATATGCAACAATTTCTATCTCCGTTATAACGCTACAACAGGACAAGAGCGTTTCCGCTATTTCAAAGAAAGCACTTACACCAAACAAGGCGCAATCCAACTATATCGTAATGACGGCTCGGGGACTGCTGTTGACAACACTGCCAACACCGAAGTTACTGTAGTAGCGACCGACCGACTTGCTGTCAGCGGACTTAACCAAAATGCACAGGTAAGCGTCTATAACATTGCAGGACAGATGCTTTATAACACCCACGTTGCAACCGACAATATCGACATCGACCTCAATGCCGGAATCTACCTTGTTCGCATAGCCAATGGCACGGAAACTATTACACGCAAAGTTATTATCAGATAAACAACAACACCAACATAATTTACAAACGACATGACATACCGCCATTTTAGCATATTTTGCTTTCTTGCTTTCACCATAACACTCCTTGCTGTTCCCGCCAAGCAGGGTGTATTCACTCGCACGCAGGCCGACGGCACAACAATTGAACTCAGGCAGTACGGCGACGAATACTTCCATTATCTGACCGATGCAGAAGGTAATTGGGTGGAGGAGAAAGACGGTATGTATGTTCGTTGCGAACAATTGAGCGATGAGCAGATTCTCAATCGCCGACTTCTTTCGCCGCGGTTGCAAGCCAACCGCAGGCGAATAGGCGGCTTGAATATCGCACCTCGTGGGCTCGTTATACTTGCTAATTTTGCGAACCTTAGTTTTCAAAGCGAAAACACTCGCGAGGCATTCGACGAGATGCATAATGGCGATGATTACATTTTCAATGGTGCAACAGGTTCTTGCCGACAATATTTCATCGACCAGTCGGGCGGACAGTATTCTCCGAGTTTTGATGTAGTCGGACCTGTTACTTTGTCGCAACCATATAACTATTATGGTGCTAACGACCGTCAAGGCAACGACCTAAGACCCGAAGAAATGATAGTAGAAGCATGTCAATTAGCAAAAGCTGAGAATCCTGATATCAATTTCAGTGTCTATGACAACGACAAGGATGGTTTTGTTGACTTTGTGTATGTAATATACGCAGGGCACAACGAGGCAGAAGGAGCCGCAGCTAACACGGTTTGGCCGCATAACTACTATGTATATTCAGCCACAGGTAAGATATGCGATATCGATGGCGTAAGAATCGACAACTACGCATGCTCTTCTGAACTAAGGAATTCGTCAGGCACAACACGTTGTGGTATTGGCACTTTCTGCCATGAATTTTCGCATGTGCTCGGTTTACCTGACCTATATGCTACTACAAGCAGTGCTATTCACAAGACAATGGGCGACTGGGATATTCTCGACTCTGGTCCTTACAACAACCGCGGACGTACACCGCCGGCATATTCTGCCTACGAGCGTTTCTTTATGGGATGGCTCAAACCTACTATACTCACCGAGAGAGGCGACTTTACACTCGAAGAAATTCAAACTTCAAACCAATGTTACCTCTTAGTGGAAGGAGGCGAACATAATCTCAATGGAGTATATCCCAGTCCGACAGATTTTTACATATTGGAAAACAAGCAAAAGACATTGTGGAACAGATATATTCCAGGCGAAGGGTTAATGATAACGCACATTAGATATTCTCGCTCAAAGTGGGATTCTAATTCAGTCAATAACGATGCTAACAACATGGGAGTTGATATTGTTGAAGCTGACCAACACACTCCTACTGTCAACGATTATTACAATGGCGTTGACGGATATAGCGGCAAGCAAGGCGACTTGTTCCCATACTACGATGTCGATTATTTCATTCCTTATGAATCGAGTCCTATAGAGGCCATCAAACACAACAATAGGATAATATCTTTCAAGTTCAAGGGCGGAACAAGAAACCTCAATCGGTTTGTGCTCGACGATGCAGGCGAAGAGGTGGTAGTAGGCATTTATACCGTCGATGGTGTTTGCACGGGCATAACCGACCTTAACCTGCTTGACGAAGGTACGTATATCGTATATAAGACGAAAAACGGCGAACGAATAAAAAGTAGTAAAATAGTTATACCTGTAAGATGAAAATCGTATCTTATAATCTCAACGGCATCCGTTCTGCTATTAGCAAGGGTTTGCTCGACTGGCTGCCTTCTGTAGGTGCTGATGTTTTTTGTATTCAAGAGAGCAAAGCACAACCTGAGCAAATTCCGGTAGAAGAGTTTGCACGTCTTGGTTATAAGAGTTATATCCACTCGGCTCAGAAAAAGGGTTACTCGGGAGTTGCCATTTTCAGCCGCAAAGAGCCCGACCGAGTTGTAGTGGGGATGAATAATCCTAAATACGATGCCGAAGGCAGAGTTTTAAGAGCCGACTACGGCGACATCTCAGTGGTATGCGTTTATATTCCATCAGGCACAACCGGCGGCGAAAGGCAACAATTTAAGATGGAGTTTCTGCAAGATTTTCTACTCTTTATTCAAGACCTTCGCAAACTGCGTCCTAACATTATCGTTTGTGGCGACTATAATATATGCCATAAACCCATTGACATCAATCATCCCGAACGACAGGTTGGTGTGAGCGGATTCCTGCCCGAAGAGCGCGAATGGATGGATCGCTGGGAACAAACAGGTATGGTTGATAGTTTCCGTGTTTTCGACCAATCGGCTGAGCGTTATTCGTGGTGGAGCTATCGATTCCGTGCAAGAGAGAGAAATGCAGGATGGCGAATCGACTATATGTGGGTAAGTACTTCTCTAAGCAATAAATTGCAATCGGCTGATATACTCGCTGATGTTGTACACTCCGACCATTGTCCGGTTGAGTTAGTGATAAGTGAAAAGTGAAAGGATAAAGTTATGCTATTGCGAACTGAACATTTGGTAAAGAAATACGGCAAGCGTACTGTAGTCAACGATGTGTCAATAGAACTTCGGCAAGGCGAGATTGTAGGACTACTCGGACCTAACGGAGCCGGCAAAACCACTACTTTCTATATGACAACAGGACTTATCACCTCGTATGAAGGAAAAATATTTCTCGACGATGAGGATATAAGCAAATTTCCTATGTACAAACGCGCTCAGCGCGGCATCGGTTACCTGCCGCAAGAAGCAAGTGTATTCCGTAAGATGTCGGTTGAAGATAATATTCGCTCTGTGCTGGAGATGACGAAATTCTCAAAGGAGTATCAGAAAGAGCGTCTCGAGCAGCTCATCAAAGAATTCAACCTTTCGCATGTGAGGAAAAACCTCGGCGACCGCTTGTCGGGTGGTGAACGTCGTCGTACCGAAATTGCACGTTGTCTCGCCATCGAACCCCACTTCGTTATGCTCGACGAACCCTTTGCAGGAGTTGACCCTATTGCCGTGCAAGAGATTCAAGATGTAGTTTGGCGACTAAAAGATAAGAACATTGGTATTCTTATAACCGACCACAACGTTGACGAAACGCTAATGATAACCGACCGGGCATACCTGCTTTTCGAAGGGAAGATTCTTTTCCATGGCACACCGGAAGAACTCGCAGCCAACCCAATAGTAAGAAAAAACTACTTAGGACGCGATTTCGAACTAAAAAAGAAAACCAAAGCAGAAGCCGATATCTAATAGCCGACAGTAAAAGGGATATGCCTACCGCTTGCAATATCATAATGCCAGTGAAAGACTCGCTACCTACTGCCGAGCGTGCTATCCGTGCCATTATCAGTTCAGGACATACACTTACCGTTTATAACGACTACTCAACACCTCAGACCACCGAACAACTAACAACCTTATCAACTCAATTAGGTTTCCAACTGGTCAATATAGCAGAGTACACCGACCATAGTTCGCCCAACTACCTATTCACTCTCATTCATGCTCAAAATACTGCTCTTAAACAAAACGAACATCTGTTGATAGTGGAATCGGATGTGATAATAGGGAGCAACACTATTGACAAATTAGTTACCGAAGCGGGGCACACAGCAAAAACCGGTATGGTTGCAGCTATTACAACCGACGAACAAGGAGACGTTAATTTCCCGTATCTCTACGCAAAAAAATACAAGAAAGGTACTATAGAAACAAAAAAACGTCTGAGTTTTTGTTGTACTCTGATAACTAACAACTTCCTGCACACCTACTCTTTCAGTCAACTTAATCCCGACAAGAATTGGTACGACGTATTCATTTCGCATAAAAGCATAGAGTTAGGATTTCATAATTACTTACTCACCGACACCCCCGTTCTCCATTTGCCGCATTCGTCGCGTCCGTGGAAACAACTCAAATACACTAATCCGCTTCTTTATTATTGGCGCAAGATAACTCGCCAACTCGACAGGATATGAGCACTCTTGTTTCCGTCATAGTACCATGCTACAACATGGAGCGTTACGTAAAACAGACTCTCCATTCCATTTTGGCAAGTCGCTACGATAACTTCGAAGTTATTGTGGTTGACGATGGTTCTACCGACAATAGCGCTGCCATAGTTGAAGAAATTGCTGCTTCGGATAAGCGAATTAAACTGATAAAGCAGGCAAACGCAGGAGTTAGCGCCGCACGCAACAATGCCATCCGGCATTCCAAAGGCGTTTATATTCTTCCAGTTGATGCCGACGACCTTATAAGCGACGATTTTATTAGCCGTGCTTCTTCTCTACTCGACTCCGACCATCAGATTAAGGCAGTAGGTGCGCGAGGTGAATTCTTCGGCGAACGCACAGGCGAGTGGCATACAGCCCCTTTCTCGCTTGAGAGACTTGCTATGCGTAATATGATTCCGGTGAGCGC
The DNA here is from genome assembly GCA_017450605.1 of Paludibacteraceae bacterium. Taxonomy (GTDB): domain Bacteria; phylum Bacteroidota; class Bacteroidia; order Bacteroidales; family Paludibacteraceae; genus Colicola. Next base: position 10,390 of record JAFSTG010000024.1, read on the forward strand.
TATGTACCGACGCTCCGATTACGACACTACAACCGGCTACAACGAGCAATTCCCATTCCGCGAAGACTGGGATTTTTGGCTTTCGCTGTTCTCCAATGGCGGCAAGTATGAGAAATTAGACATCGTGGGGCTCAAATATCGCGTTACATCAGGCTCGAAACGCGTTGCCGACCGACAACGCAAACGCGAGTTAATAGATACTCTCAATAAACGTCATAGCGATTTTTTTGCCAAATACTTAGGCGGTCCGTTGCATTACCATCGGTCGTGGTCGCGACTGATAAATCGCTTCCGAAAAGAGACAATAGTAGGCAGTTTCAATAATTGGGAGGCCGGTGAGGTTATACACAGCGGGCGCAATATAGTGCGAGTTGCCGGCATCAATGTAATCAAATCGTTTGGAAAACCGCGATTTTTAAAAGCGCTAATGTATGGATTTTTTCGCAAGAGCAAAGCACGCCGCTCTTACGAATATGCTCTGCTGCTCGGCAATATTACGCCTCAACCTATCGCTTACAGAGAAGTAAAAATATTCGGAGTGTTGCGCGAATCGTATTATGTGAGTAGAAAGTCGGAGTGTTCGCACATAATAAAGCAGCTGATTAATGATACACAATTTCCAAATCGCGAGAACATACTTCGCAGGTTAGGCAGATTCACAGCCAACTTGCATAATCGCGGAATCTATCATAACGACTATTCTGCGGGAAACATATTGTTCTCAGAAAGCGGCATGGAGATTATCGACCTCAACCGCCTGCGCTTTTTCCGGCATATAAGTATTAGCAAGGGATATCGGCAGTTCGAGCGTTTACCATTCGAACCTGCTGCACTCGAAATAATAAAGGAAGCGTATAAAGAAGCAAGAAAGTTGAATAAATAGTTAATAGTGAATAGTAAACTTGTGAAATATCAGTCGGTTATGGGAGAAATCAACTATTTTGTATTTCTCCTGTTGATAGCCGTGTTACCATATTCCGACAGCCTGTCTCGTCCGCTATGGATTGTATGGATGTGTTTTTGGGCATTCGAGTTGCGCTTCACGACCAAACCCGACTTCAATGGCAAACGCTACCGCAAACTGATTCCGTTTATAGGTTTTACTGTCTGGTTTGCCATAAGTTCACTATCTGTATTTTGGGCATCGAATAAAGCAGAGGCAGGAGCATATCTTATGCGCCGTGCCGACTATATATTCCTTTTGCTTATAGCCATTTGGGGGGTCAACGACAAATACGATTGGAGGACATGCATGCGCGTACTGATAGCAACTTGCCTGATTTCGGTGTTTGTATATCTAACCACTTACTACTGGGTAATGAACCACGCTCATGCTACAGATCCCGCACAACCTTTAGTCTTCAGTTTCGACTGGCTTCACCTCGGCGAGTTCACTCTGAATATAAAACACCGCCTTCAATATTCAACGCTTCTTTGTGCATCTGTAATAGGCATTTGTTTGCTCTTTGAAGATAATGTGAAACGCTATGGCAGAGTGCGAACTATCATTTTCAGCCTATCGACTGCCGCAATACTACTCCTCGCCATCATTTGGTCGGGCTCGCGTGAGGGAATAATCAACATTATGGTATTAGCAGTTACATTGCTTATTATATATGCTCCCCGCCGTCATCGTTGGGCGTATGGTGCGGTAGCAGTTATTGCCATTGTAGGTTTTGCTGTTGGCACACTGCTGTTGCATCCTCGTTTCAATGAGGCGCCATTGAAGGAATATTTCCAACTCAGAGATTATCCCGACTGGCCTGCCTACGAGCCACGGCTTGCCATCTGGACTGCCGCTCTCGAGAGTCCGTCCGACTATTCGCTGCATGGAGTAGGAGTTGGAAATGCACCCGACTATTTAGTGGAGAAATACACCGGACATGGCTGGATATACTATATCGAAAATCGTTATCATGCCCACAACGAATTTCTTACCCAATGGATAGAACTTGGGGTTGTAGGAATGTTGTTGATTGCTGCCATTTGGCTTATTATGCCATTTTGCTTTAGCGGCAGAAGTAAGACTATGGCATTCCTACTTACAGAAATATGCATTCTTAATATGCTGACCGACAACTTTCTTGACATGATAGAAGGAGTATTCTTCGTTGCCGTGATGTTTTCTATTGTTCTTATTGCTGAGCAGCAACAGCAGACTAAAGCTGAGAATTGACCTTCTTTTTCAGCACATCGATACTATAAGCCAAGCCAACGCGAACGGCATGGAATGGATAGTCGCGCAGACCATACTGATACGACACAAAAGGTTCAACCCTACCCCTCCTACCTGACGCGAAATCGGCAAGAATATGACCACGCAGTTCAGCACGAACTACCATTGGCATATCGCCATTATGTTTCCAACCTGAATAACCGCCAAAGGTAAGTCGGGCACTCACATATTGCTGTTTGACTAATAGTTGTGCACCATATTGGTAGGCATCGTCTTGCCGCGCTGTGGTAGTTTGCCAACAAAGAAAACCGGTGGTTGCCGCAAGGCGGATTTCCCAATCGCTCTCAGCCTGTCTTTTTGCCGACACTTTGCGGTCTTTGCTTATATACATCGATTTTCCAACAGCAATATCAAAAAAATATCCGGGATCATCGAAATGCCGTGCAAGCTCCCATTGTCCTCCACTTGCGGTTTTCACTGCGGCACGAATAGATATGTCAGGCCACCATCGGCGGGCAACAAGCACTTGGATGTCGGTAGATACATATACATCGCCGTAACCATAACCTCGAATATTTTCTGTTGCAGGCAGCATACACTCGCTAAGCCGGTAAGGAGTAAGATTATACCATTCGCACACAGGCATCCAGATACTCAGATTAACACGTGGCGTAAAGAGAGGAATATGCAATCGCGCAAAAATATCGGTAGTCTTATCAGCAGCAAATCCACGATAATAGTCGCCTGCCAATTCTACACTTAGCATACTGTCTGTTCTGCCATCGAGCATATCCGGCACAGGGAAGGCGTTCGGACCATTATATCTGGTAGAGATATAATCTTCGCGGTTTTGTGCCGTCAACAGAGCAGAACACATAAGACATAATATTGTGATATAGCGCATTTTCATTTATTTAGCCTATAGTACCACCATTCACCTTCCCTACCTCCAACTCAGTGTTCGTATTGTGGTTTTGTGTCTGTTGTGAAGAACAGCGTCAAGATTAAAGCGGCATACCACTTGCTGCTGATGACTTAGCACAGAATGCACCGAGCCTTCTTGGGTCGGTTCGCGACTGACAAGAAAACTCCAGCCGGCATAACAGGTAACAAAACTGCGTCTTACTATATAGAAGTACAAATCGCTTCGGTTGTATAGTAAGGCTTGATAACGCGGGTCTCCCTGATTGAGTACCTGACCATACCGTCTGTATAATGGCATCTGGTTTTGCCCGACATACAACAGATTGCGGAAACCTATAAATTTCCACACAAGGCACAGCTCGGCTTGAGCTCCGCTTCGCCACCATTGCTCAGAATACCGTCTGTCGCGCTCGAAACTACCAAGATATCCAACCTGAATACTCAAACTATCCAAGGGAGTATAATCCGACAGGTTAGCACCTGCAAACGGATTGATAAGTATATCATCGCAAACACCCCATAGGGTATCGGCATTATGACTCAGGTGGTTCATTTGGGCATATCCGCCTGTGCAGAACCATTTATGGTTATATCGTCCGCCTGCTATTATTCTGAATGCTTCGCGGGTTTCACTGCTCATCATCCCTCGCCAATCGCACATTGCCATCGCATAGCCATGACGTGAGCGATATTCAAACAAAGCACCTTGCACATTAGGATAGGCAAAAGCAAGCGAGTCGCTACGCAGATAGTCGGGCAAAGCATACTGCAACTCGTTGTATGGCACAAAACCTGCATGCATGGTGAATCCTCGCCAGTCGTAACGGTAATACACTGTAGGATAAACTTTCACATGACGCCACGACGCGCCACACGGCTGAATATAACTTACACCCGCCATCAAGCGGTGAGTACCTCCTAACGAATCGTTTAGTCCGACACCTATGGTTGGAGTCAGACGGAATCCGAAGATTGTTTGCGACTGCTCATAAACACTATGACTCTCACGATTGTCGAAGTTGAGAACAAAATCGACATCGTAAAGAAACTTCTGTGCACATACAAGTCGAGCACAGACTATTAGCAGTATTATGGCGAGGAGTCTTCTCTTCATTTGAACTATCAACGATTAAAAACCGACGCTCACATTCAACTTAAAACTTTAAAAAATCAACTATCGTCATAGCAGCCATTGCCTCCGCTATAACCGGTGCACGCAGTGCCACGCAAACGTCATGACGACCGCCTATACCAACCGAAGGTGTAGGCTTGAATGCCACGCGCATAACTATATCGGCCCCTGTTGTTATGCCTCCGGAGATACCGTCATCGTATTTATTATGTTCTGTTCCGTTAAAACCTGCAGCAGCAAATCCCTTTCCGTATTCAAAGCCTTTGACCGCAGGAATCGACATCATTGCAGCAGCCAAACGTGCCTGCACCTTGTCGAAAACAGGTTCGCCTAAACCTTTGGGAACACCGCTTATAACGCACTCTACCACACCCCCGATACTATCGTTCTTCTCTTTTAACGAGCGAAGCAAATGTGCCACCTCGTCATGTCTAACAGACGATATATTTCCTACCATTATCACTCGGGCATCTATTGATATACCATTTCCAGAAAGTATTTGCTTGGCTATACTACCTGCAATAACACGAGCAACTGTCTCGCGAGCCGAAGCTCTGCCACCTCCACGCCAATCGCGGATACCATATTTATCTTGATAAGCGGCATCGGCATGCCCCTTACGACACATGTCTTTCATCGCTTCATAATCAGCAGTATGTTGAGCTTTGTTGCGTACAAGAAAGGCTATAGGCGTACCCAATGTTACACCATCAAGCAGACCCGACAGCCACTCTACCTCGTCCTTCTCTGCAAGGGCACGAGGCGAGCAGAACAGCGACCCATCTCCTCTGCGACGGGCAAGGTCGCGGTCGATAGCATCGAAATCGAGACGGATTTGCGATGGACAGCCGTCAATCACGCCTCCCACTGCTGTGCCATGACTCTCGCCAAACGAGGTAAGACGAAAGATGTTTCCAAATGTATTCAAAGTGGTTATTGTTTTAATAATTGTAACATCGCCACAAAATTACAAAATAATATTCGTATTTTCAAATATTCATTTTTTTTACTACCTTTGTGCGTTTTATAACCTAATGACACAAGAATTATGAGACGTCAAATTTCCATTGCTTTATTCTCTTTTATTCTATCCCTTTCTGTCAATGCCATAACACAACAAGGTGTGGTGAGGAGTATCAGTCGTCCGGAGCGTAGTGGCGAAACACTAAGTGGAGCTATCATTCGCGTAAGAGGGTCGCATAATGCCGTCGAGAGTCAGGCAAACGGCAGTTTCTCGCTCTTGCTGCAAAACCGTCAGAACGGCGATGCACTCGTATTCTCGAGTGTACTGCTTAGCGGTTACGAACCGGCAGAGAAAGAATTCATAGGCAGGCAATTTGCTTGTTCCGACAAGGTGCCGATGGAAATTATACTTGTCAACACTGCGCAGTTGCAACGCGAAAAAGAAGCAATAGAGGCTAAAGCACGCGAAAACATAGAGATATATTACGAGCAACGATTAGCCGAACTCGACCAAGCACTTGCCCGCGGAGTAATGAAAAACGAAGAATATCAGAAGCAGTTAGATGCTCTCGAGCAGAAATACGAACGATTCGAACCACTGCTGCAAGCCATGTCCGACCAATATGCACGCACAGATATCAGCCGTCTTGATAGTCTTGGTCAAGCTATAAATGCCGCTATTGAATCGGGTAATCCCGATGAAGCTGAACGGCTGATAAAGCAAAAAGGCGACCTCGACGAACGCGAACGTATGATTCGCGAAGAAGAAGAGCAACTGCATCAGGCACAAGCCTTGCTCGACAAGGCTGCAGCTAATACCAATGCCCGCAGGCAAGAACTCGGCGACGATTTCTACCGGCTTTATTCCATCTCTATTACTCGTCTCGATTTCGATAGCGCTGCTTACTACCTATGCCGCCGAGCCGACCTCGACACAACTAATGTAGATTGGCAATTGCAGGCAGGCAAGTTCCTGCGCGACATGGCTAACAGCCGACAGAAAGCAGCCGGATACCTGACGCGCGGTATGCGACAAGCTGAAGTTCAATACACCCACCTTAGCGGTCAGACTGCCACTGCTTACAACGAAGTGGGAGTGGTTTGGCGACTGCAAGGAGATTTTCAAAAAGCTAAAGAAATATACGAGGAATCGCTACGTATAAGAGAGAAGATTAAGGGCAAAGACTCGCCCGAAGTTGCACAAAGCCTCAATAACCTCGCCGAACTGATAAGAGCCGACAAAGACTACGCCGGCGCACTCAAACTCCATCAGCGTGCACTAAAAATACGCACTACGGCTTTCACAGAAAATAGCAAAGAAGTGGCAGAAAGTAAAAATAACATCGGAGGAATATACTATTCGCAAGGTAAATACAAACAAGCACTACCCTATTTTGAGCAGGCCGTTACTACCTTCGAACAACTCAACACTGCCACTCGTCAGTTAGCTACTGCCGTTAATAACCTTGGAGGCACCTACTTCCAACTTGGCGACAAGCAGAAAGCAGCCGAATGTTTCGACAAAGCTTATAACCTCTATAAAAACGCGCTTGGAGAGAATCATCCTCTCACACGCAACGCTTTGGCAAACAAGAATTACATAATCAACAAGTAACATCCCCACTATCTGCGATAACACTTGCAGGGTTGAAAATAAAATATTACATTTGCAAGCGATATACATCATTCTATTCAAATACAGCACTTAAAAAGATTTCAAGATATGAAAAAGACTCTACTGCTATTGGTTTCACTCACGCTCACTATAGTTGCGCACGCAAATCAGTTTACTTACAAAGGCATAACTTACTATGCGTTATCCGATACGGCAGCACAGACCTTCGCCGACCTATCAGGTGCACCCATCCTATATGAGGGCGAACTCACAATACCCGACACAGTGTACGACGAGAGTAACAACAAATACTTTGTAGAAAGTATAGGCGAATACAGTTTCAGATCGAACAAAGGTCTGACAAAAGTGGTGCTACCTAAAACACTCAGGTCTATTGGTGATTATGCCTTCAGCCAATGCTCAGGGCTAACCGGAATCGACATTCCGCAAGGTGTATCATACATAGGTGAAGGCGCTTTGGAAGGGTGTGTAAATATCGAAGAGATAGTTATACCTAACTCCATTTTCTATTTAGGTGAAAGATTTATAGGAGGCTCGGTAGTAGATAATGAGAATCCTGGCAATATCATCTCAAGCAAACTTAGCAAACTAACCATCGAAGCCGGCACTCCCCCCACTGCAAATAGTGCTTTCTCGGCACTGCTCGACAGCACTGTTATACTTTTTGTACCCGATAGTGCATTGCTCGAATACCAAAACAACGACGAATACAACTCGCATTTCAAGGCCATCTACGGCTATAACATAGGTAAGGTCAACGTCATGCCTACGGCTTTCAAAGATAGCGTACAATTTACATGGTTCGGCGATAGAGAATCGGTAAGATACGAACTCTATCTAAGGAAAGGAAGCGAACTTGTAGCCGTTTATGATATCGACTCGAAAGGCAATGCCAAGAAACGTATGATTAGGCGTTTACCTTCGCTCACCAACGACACTACCACAAGTTCAACAGAGATGTTTGTGGTCTCGCTTGGTGGTGTAGAAACCAATGTTGACTATGGCTACGAAGTTATTGGTATGAACAGCGCCAATCAACCGAGTTTCACTACCTCAGGTAGTTTCAAAGTTACAGCATCGGGGGTAGAAAACACGCAAGCCCCTGTGGTACAAATCAAATACTGCTTCCTCAGTGTACTAACCGCCGACCCTGCCATGGGCACAGTGAAAGGCGGAGGAACATATCAGCAAAACGCCAATGCTACTATCGAAGCCTTTGCCAACACGGGCTATCGTTTCATCAAATGGAACGATGGAAACACTGAAAACCCGAGAACAGTGAAAGTAAGTGAAGATATGGCATTTACTGCTACTTTCGAGATAATTCGGCATACAATAACCGTCGAGTCTGCCAATCCGGCTATGGGCGCAGTAAGCGGCAGCGGAACATACGACTATGGAACGGAAATAACCATCAGCGCCAAGCCTAATCAAGGTTTTAAATTTATAAAATGGAACGATGATAACACTCAGCAAGAACGCAAAATAACTGTTACTGCCGACGCCACATTCTCTGCCGTGTTCGACCATATCTACTACACTATCAATGCCAAATCGGCCGACGAGAAAATGGGTACGGTAACCGGCGGAGGAACCTACCAATATGCACATAAGATTCACCTCACTGCCACACCTCAAAAAGGTTATGAATTTGTACAATGGAACGACGGTGTAACCGATAATCCACGCTATTTCAGCGCCATGGAAGATGCCACTTACATAGCCGAGTTTAAAATCATGAGGCTAACAGTTACTGTTAATTCGGCTGACGACCAGATGGGGACAGTATCAGGAGGAGGAACATTCGACTATGGCACAGAAATAACTATTTCTGCCACACCTAAAAAAGGTTACGAATTCTTGCAGTGGAACGATGGCAACAACCTCAACCCTCGCCAAGTGATAGTAGAGACCGACATAACTTACACCGCTCAGTTTGCTCTTAAAGAGATACCTAAATATACTATCACCGTTCAAGCTGAGGAAGAATATATGGGTACGGTAAACGGTGGAGGTGTGTATCCGGAGGGAGACTCACACAAGTTGGAAGCGATACCAAACACCGGATATAAGTTTGTTGGCTGGAAGGACGGCACAACCGATAATCCGCGCAATATCACAGTTACCGAAAACGCAACTTATATTGCATTATTCGAAGTTATGCAGTTCACCGTTACTGTTCAGTCTTCCGACCTCACGATGGGAACTGTTGAAGGCGGAGGCACTTTCGATTTCGGACAGGAAATTCAATTCTCTGCCATACCTAATAAAGGTTACGAATTCGTACGGTGGGACGACGGCAACACCCAAAACCCACGCACTATATCCGTAAGCGAAAACATCACTTTCACTGCAGAGTTCAAACTGATGCGTTTTACCATAAATGCTGAGTCGGCCGACGAAAGTATGGGAACGGTTAACGGAGGTGGCACATATTATTTCAGCACCAATGTGGTACTTACTGCCACTCCTGCCGAAGGATATGAGTTTGTTGAGTGGAGCGATGGTGTAACCGACAATCCGCGCAAGATAACTGTAACAGAAGAAGCAACCTTCACGGCTCATTTTAGGATTCTGCAATTCACTGTAAGTGCAGTCGCCGAGAGCGACAACTTAGGCACTGTTGATGGCGGAGGCACCTACGATTACGGCACCGAAGTAACTCTCACTGCCACTCCTGCCGAAGGCTATCGCTTTGAATATTGGAGCGACGGTGCAACCGATAACCCACGCACCGTAACCGTTACAGACAACTGCGAGTTTACAGCGGTGTTTGTTCCTATCGACCAGAGTGTCAACTCCGCTGAAGGTTTACATAAGGCAGATATAATAATGATTGACGGGGTGATTTATATCCGCCGCAACAACACACTATTCGACTTGCAAGGGAAACATATTCAATAACCATAAATACCATGACACAGAAAGAACAATATTCACTTTTGTGTAAACAATATCCCGAAATCAACATCTTCATGCAAGATTGGTGGATGTCGGCCGTTTGTGCCGGAAAGCAATGGGATGTATTGTTTTGTCGCGACGAAAAAGGTGAGATATGCGCTGCAATGCCTTACCTCTTTCGCAAACGACTATTTTTCAAATATATCATCATGCCGCAACAGACGCAGATAGGCGGACTCTGGATACGCCCCGACTTGCGCGACAGTATTCAGAAAGTGAATGAGATTTGCGCCGACATCAAAGAGCAACTACATTCACTGAAATTGTCATACTACTGCCAGCAATTCCCCATAGGATCGCCCGCACCTGACGCCATGCGCAATTTAGGATTCAAGGTTAAGGCTCGTACAACCTATCGTATCAACGATTTGAGCAACCTCGACAAAATAATTAACTCGTTTTCTAAAAACAAAAAGCGTCAGCTGCAAAAAGCTCTCTCTCTGCATGTAGCGAACGATATGGACGAGGAAGAGTTTTACAGGTTTCACACTCAGTGTTTAGAACTAAAACACAAAAAAATAACATATACCCGCGAGTTTTTTCTTGTGCTCTACAGAAAAGCAGTTGCACACAATCAAGGTAAGATAATTGCCATACGCGACTCCGACGGCAATGCTCATGCCGCTGTTTTCGTAGTTTGGGATAAGCAGCAAATGTACTATCTTATTCCCTGCTATAACCCCATTTATAAAGACTCCGGTGCAGGTGCACTGCTCGCACTCGAAGCTATTAAAGCGGCGCGCGAGGTTACTCAGGCGTTCGACTTCGAAGGCAGTATGATTCGTGGTGTTGCCAATCACTACAAGCAATTCGGGACAGAGCCTCATACATACTATGCTGTCCGCAAATACTATAACCCGATGTTTTGGTTCGCCGTAATGTTCAACACACTGAGATAATCAACTGTTAGCAGTTGATAGTTCCCATTGTACTACAGATACTTTCATGAAAATTCTGTATCTCACCGAGTGGTATCCTCATCGCTACGATGCAATGTATGGTTTGTTTGTTCGTAGGCATGCTGCAGCGGCAGTTGCTGCAGGCGACGAGGTGTGCGTTATTTACATGCACCGTCTCACGGCAGAAAACCTTAAGCAGTCGGCTGATGCAGGCCACAGGTGCCCGCAATACGAAATACAGAAGCTTACAACCGACGGCGTCAGCGAATATTACTCATATTATCGGCACGGTTACTTTTCGGCACTCAGGCAAGTATGGAAAGAAGTAAAACACACATGGGGAAAACCCGATTTATGTCAAATAAATGTGGTTTCGAAGGATGCTATCCTTCCGTTCTTCCTTCTTGTTGTTCAACGTATCCCATATATGGTAATTGAGCATTGGTCGGGCTACCTGCCCGAAAACAATGCTTACATGCAGTCGGATATTCTGCATCGTTGGTTCACACGGTTAGTTGTAAGGCACGCCCGACGTCTATTGGTGGTTTCTAAAGAATTAGAACATGGAATGACAAAATGCGGAGTCAGAAACAAACATACCTACATTATAAATAATGTGGTTGACGACGTTTTTTTTGCTCAACCGACTCCCGCGCATTCATCGCCTCAACACACTACGCAATTTGTGCATATCAGTTGCTTCGACGAGCAAGCAAAAAATGTGCGCGGCATACTCAATGCAGTCAGACGACTTGCCGACCGACACACTGACTTTCATATCACTATGGTGGGCACAGGAAAAGATATCGGTTTATGCCGTCAATATGCAACCGATCTCCATCTCGGAGGAGATATAGTCAGTTGGACAGGTGAATTGCCACCTGCTACCGTTGCCCGCGAGTTGGCTCAGGCAGATGCTTTTGTATTGTTTTCTAACTACGAAACAGCAGGTGTTGTGCTTTCTGAAAGTATGGCAGTAGGCACACCCGTGATAACGACACCTGTGGGAATAGCATCAGAGATAATCGACAATCAGACAGGTATAATAGTTCCGATAGGCGATGAACAGCAACTTGCCCTCAGCATGGAAGAAATAATATTAGGGAAACGCTCATTTTCAAGAAAACATATCCGCACTCAAGCACTGCCATTTACAGAGAAAGCAGTAGGAGAAACCTTGCACAAGTTTGCACAAGAAGGATAACTTATTTACAAATGTAAAATAACGAGTTGCAACTATTGGAGTGTCATTGCGCACAATTTGTGTAAAACATTCTTTGGCAGATTTCTCTTTCTGCCATCATCGAAATCAGTTTCTTTCAGCCATGCCAGTGCTTTTAGTTCTCGTCTCACCTGAAGCATTTGCGAAAAAGACATCTTAGCCGACGATAACAAGAGATTTACAGCTTGCCTGCCCAACCCCTTGCGCAAAGAAGGCATGAAGTAGTCGGCATCATCCCAACTTTTCACTTCATCAAGCAGGAATTGCATAGCTCTTCCCCTACTCTCCACTCCTTTATAATAATCGCGGTTACCTTCGTTTGTGGAATGATTGACATGAGTATAAACAACCTCGTTGACCCAGTCAACACGATTCGCTGCATGCAAGAACATAACATTATAAATCAAATCTTCAGCCGACAAACGCGGAGTCGGAACAAACTGCAACTGCCGTGCAAGCTCCGCCCTATATAGATTTCCAAGAATGGGAGTGAAAAGCG
>JAFSTG010000025.1 GCA_017450605.1 Paludibacteraceae bacterium
ACGATACCTGCTCGAGACCGGACATATAACATGCGTCGATGGTGCAGCTTTCGGTGCACCTCGCACCATACGACTCTCGTATGCCACAAGCGACGAACTCCTCCGCGAATCGTTCGCACGACTCAAAAAAGCACTTGGTTTATTGATTTAATTTAATGTCGAAATATCGATATGTCGAATTTTGAAATAAATTAAGTGATTTAATCTACTTTAGCTTCGAAATAAAATATAAAATAAGGAATTAGAAATTAGAAATAAAAAAGTCAACCCCTCCATGAAACGTTTACTATCGCTTGATGTGCTTCGAGGTATTACAATAGCCGGAATGATAACCGTCAATAATCCGGGGTCGTGGAGTCATATCTATGCTCCGCTTCGCCATGTACAATGGAATGGCTGCACACCTACCGACCTTGTGTTTCCGTTCTTCGTTTTCGTGATGGGTGTAGCAATGTACATATCGTATAGTAAGTTCGATTTTCGTCTCACATGGCGCACTACGGGCAAGTTATTCTATCGGTTTGCCATGATTCTGCTTGTGGCATACGGTCTGAGTCTGATAAGTCGCATCTGCCGTGCTTTCTATGCCGACGATTTCTGGGAGTACATGCGAGGCTGGTTACCTAACATGCGTATCTTAGGAGTGTTCCCGCGCTTGGGTCTTGTATCGTTGTTCGGGGGGCTGCTTCTGCTCACTTTCAAACCGCGTTATACGCCATGGGTAGCGGCGGTGTTGCTGACTGGCTACAGCATTCTCATTGCCGTTACACACTCCTTCGAACTCAATGCCGAAAACATACTTTCGCGTGTCGATTTGGCAGTGTTAGGCGATAACCACATGTATCACATGACCAACGCTGCAGGCGAACGTATAGCTTTCGATCCCGAAGGCATACTCTCCACCATACCCTGTATCGCACATGCACTGCTCGGTGCGTTTGCCGGCAAACTGATAATGACAACCAACGACTACACCGAGAAAACCAACCGACTGTTTATCTTCGGGTCGATTATCCTGCTCAGCGGCTTTTTGCTCGACTATGCCTTCCCTATCAACAAGGCTATGTGGTCGGCTTCATATACCCTCGTAACCTGCGGATTAGCATCGTTGTTGCTCTCGCTACTTATTTGGATAATAGATATCAACGGCAAAAGCCGATGGTCGGTTTTCTTCGAGTCGTTTGGTGCCAATCCACTGTTTATCTACTGCTTGTCTGCACTATTCGTATATATAACAGGGGCAATACGTTTCACCTTCCACGACGCACCATACAACCTTTGGTCGTTCTACTATAAGGTATGCATGGTTCCGCTGTTTGGCGAAACTGGCGGTTCACTCGCCTCGGCACTGACACTTGTAATATTCATGTGGCTCATTGCCCACCCACTATACAGAAAAAAGATATACATAAAGATATAAGTAACTCCTGACTCCTGATTCCTGACTCCTGATTCCTGACTCCTGATTCCTGATTCCTGATTCCTGACTCCTGATTCCTGACTCCAAAATGTCATCGCGTTATTGTGCTACAATAGGTTTTTTTGATGGTGTTCACCTCGGTCACCGCTATGTGATTCGCCAACTTGAGTTAACGGCTCGCATGGAGGGGTTGAGCCCGTTAGTGGTTACATTCAGCAACCACCCGTTTGAGGTACTGCGAGGTATGTCGCCCAAACGACTGACAACAGCCGACGAACGCTATCAGAAACTTACCGGTCTCGATTGTGAAGTTGTAGAGTACGATTTTCGCGATGTCTATCAACTCACAGCCAAACAGTTCATTACCCTACTTCATAACTCACAGAATGTTGATATACTTCATTTAGGCTACAATCAGCGTTTTGGTAGCGACATGCCCGCCAACAGCAACGACTACTGTCTGATAGGCAAACAAGCAGGCATCAAGGTTATGCCGCTTGAGGAACACCTCATCGGCGGCAGGAAGGTCAGTTCCACTATTATCCGACGCTTACTCTCCACAGGGAAAATAGAAGAGGCTAACCGGCTGTTAGGATATAATTATTCGCTTGCCGGACAAGTGGTGCAAGGTAAGCATATCGGACGGACAATAGGTTTCCCGACGGCTAATCTCAGTGTTGCAGACGAGAAACTGATACCTGCCGACGGCGTGTATTCTGCCACTGCTGTGTTCGACAACACCACACATCAAGCATTAGTCAATATAGGATTTAATCCCACTACTAAGTCAGCGCAACAACGCACCATCGAAGCACACCTTATCAACTTTAATGGAAACCTATACGACAAGTCAGTGAGAATCGAACTCGAACATTTCATTCGCGAAGACCGCACCTTTAATTCACTCGACCAATTAAAACAACAAATAGAAAATGACATTAAAACATTATATCATTAAAACATTAAAACTCATATTACTTATTTTCATACTTGTTAGTTGTGCAAAGCCGCAACAGCAGGTACAGCGTACGTCGTTCAACCACTATGCCAAAGGGTTCGAAATTATCGACTCCACTTGTTACACCACCATACGTGTGTTCAGTCCGTGGCACGAAGGCGAACTGCATGCCGTGTATTATCTTGTTGACAACGACACCATCCCAACCCCCGACGATGGAATACGTTTTGTCGTTCCTCTCAGCCGCCTCACCCTCACCTCATGTACGCATGTCGGACTGCTTGCCGAACTCGGCAAGCTCGATGCTGTAGCAGGAATATGCAGTCCGCAAACCGTATATTCGCCTTACCTGCAGCAGATGATAGCCGATGGCAAGGTGGCGGATGTAGGTGATGCTATGACGCCTAACGTCGAACTGATAGTACGCACCAAACCTCAGGCGGTGATGGTATCTACCTACGCTCAGGGCGATGCTTCAACTGCAAAACTGCGAGACCTTGGAGTGCCCGTTATTTTCAACAACGAATGGACAGAAAACAACCCGCTTGCACGAGCCGAATGGATAAGATTCGTCGGGGCATTCG
>JAFSTG010000026.1 GCA_017450605.1 Paludibacteraceae bacterium
ATGAGTTCTAAATGACTTGTTGGCTGATTGCAAAATGGGCAATTACCTTCATTTTTTAACAAATAGCCCTTTTGAATCCACAAACTTGCATCCGTCAAACCACAATCATTTAATTTTTGCAAGTGCTGCTCTACAATAGAAATGTACTGTTGACCTATGCCATTAATAGATTGTTTTAGGATAGACTTAATTTCATCATAATTAAGCGAAAGATTTATTTCTTGAATTTGCTCAAAAGAAGCGTGTGTGCGTATGCTATCTTGATTTCTCGCAGTCAGTAATTCATGATTCTTGTTCTGAATTTTAAGGTCTATATCGGGGTCTTTGGTAAGATTACAAAAATCGTCTATGGGTAATAGACCTTCAGTCAATGCAGAAATTAGTTGTCCTTGAGCAGTTTTTGAAGCATTGATTTCAGCCAATCTATTCTTAATTCGTGTAATGAGTTTGGCTATTTTTACTCCGTCATTACCGATAGCAAACCGATATAATTTCTTGCGTTGGTCAGACGTAAAATCAAAGCCTGCATAGACATTTTCATTAACAAAGAATGTGTCAAAAACTTCAATGTTATCCAAGTTGCGATTCCATGAGTTATTCCGAAATATCAAAGGGCTATTTGAGAGACTTTCTTTAAGTTCGATCTCAATAGGTGATACAGAATCTATCCTTTGGCGTTTAAGAATGGGCTGCACATCACTATTAGACAACGAACGAAGAATTGAAGATAAAGTTGTTTTACCAGCACCATTCTCAGCATAAATATAGGTAAACATATTAAACGACACATCTCCATGCGCTTGATATTGATCATATACGCCAACAGATTGTATTTTTTCTACTTTAGATATCATTGTGGTGAGTTTTTTTATTGTTCAAAATACACTATGTAGTTCCTTAGTAGTTCTTTCGAAGAATGAGTATTTCCAATAGCATGCGATGGGATACTTATTTCTTCATCCGCAGCAAGACTACAATCATCTCTGTATTACACTCTGCACATACCTATCCAAATGGAGATAGATATGCCGATTGTTCTCTCATTTGCTGTATCAATTTCAGGATCATTCAACTAAGCGTACCAGCGGCAGCTCCACTCGGCGCGTTTGTCAGGGTCGCTCTTTATTTATTCGATTTCATCAACCGCTTTGTTTCACGCATTTCTTTTTGCAGAAGTTCCATACGCTCCTTCAGTTGCTCTTGCGTCGGAAGCATGTCCTTGATGCGGACGTTGTTATATGTTGCCACTCCCATTGGAGTACTGATGCCTCGAAATGACCATTGAACATCCGCCTTATTCATATCTGAACAAATAAGCAAGCCTATCGTTGGATTATCGTCCTCGGCTTTCAACAAGTCATCTACCGCATTGACGTAGAAATTCAGTTTTCCGGCAAACTCCGGTTCAAAAGCTTTAGCTTTCAGTTCGCCTTGATGCAATTTACCAATGCCGCACGACTCATACCCTGCTCTATCGTCTTGCCAATATAGAACAACGCTTCATCTACAGATTTGCATTTGGAAATAATGGCGATGTAATGCCCACCATGGAACACATGCAAAAGGAGTTGGAAATTCTCTACCAAGTTGGTAGAGTTTCCTGGGATTCATTTATGGTTGTCTTTCATTTTTCCACTTTCCACTAACCAGTATGTTGGTCTTCTTTCATTGGTAATTGACTGTTATTTGGTTATATTTATTTTTGTCAATAATTCAAGTCCTTTCGGAGTGAGGTAGTAGGCTTGGTTTGAGCTATTAGGCTTGTTCGGATAAAGCATAGCCAAAAGACCGGCATCCAAAGCAGGAACGAGGTAGTTTACTCTAAAATTATCTCTACCTTTCAAGCCTAATAAGTGCATTATCTCATCTCTAGATTTAGTGTCTCCTCGAACTATTTGTATTAATCTTCTGACTTGACCTGTGACTTGACCTATAGCTTGACCTGTCACTTGGCCTGTCACTTGGCCGGTAACTTGGTCCTTTACTTGTTCCCTTAGTTGTTCCTTTTCATGTACACTTTCCGGACGCCAGAGGATGGTCAGAAAGTCCTCGTCTTGGATAAACTCCGGCGTGCGTAATCCGGCCTTGTTGCACCGTTCGATGATGTCTGTCGTGCCTGTCCCCATCTGCTCGATATCCAAATCGCTAAGGCGTGCAGATGGCTGAACAGAAGCATCTGCGCCGTGGCAGTATCATACTCACGCTCGGTAGGAGAAATGCCCTCTGCATCTTGGTAGCCGTATTGTGCACCTATCAGAATGAGATATATCTCAGACTTGGACGCTTGCTCAAGGTAGGCAGTTTCGGCGGATTTATCTTGTGCAGGGAGTTCTTCAAAGAGAAAAGGCTCAAAGTACAGGGACAGCAAAGCATCATGCCGAATGTATTCAGCAATCAGGCGACGTTCATCCTGGAATTCTCCTTGAACACTACTGATAAAAAGTGTTTGCTTTGCCATGCTTACAAATTGTGGTTGTACAAAAGCGCACAAAAATAGTCAAAAAAAAACGAACATGCAAATTTTCCAAAGGGAAAGTGTCTAAAAAATGGATTTTGTAGCGGGAATTGGAAAAAACGGGCAGTTGGTTTTGTTATTTGTATCAAAATCAAATGCTTGTTATGCCGGTCGGGTAATTTTCTGATTCCAGCGAGACGTTGAAAATGGAGACTTATAGGTCAAATTGCAGGCTAAAAAAAGTTGATATAGTGTCAATAGGTCATTTTGCAGGCTGAAGTATGGTTTAATTGCTGATAAATACTATCTTTATGGTTAATTGAAAACCTAAAATTAGTCATAATGAACAAGAAGAAATGCCCTCGTTGCGGTTCGCCCATAACAAAACGAAACGGCACAAGAAATGGAGTACAGTTGTACAAATATCAAGCATGTGGACGGCAGTTCCGAGCCGGTGAGAAACTATCTGATGAGCACCTATGGTATTTATATCAGGATTGCAAGCAGACAATAGCATGCTGAGGGATGGACTGCCATGCAGACGGGAAACGAGTCGAAAGTTGAAGAATTGAAGATAAGCAGCGGACTAAAGAGCTCCACCTTTCACCTCTCTCAGCCCGCCTGTTACCGAGTCGATAATAAAGCCGCGGATAACGATGTCGCCAGGAATAAGCGGATGAGTTTGTATGGCTCTAACGGTTTTGCGCACGGAGGCTTCGGTGTTGTGAAAACCGTCTAACCATTGGTTAAGGTCGATACCACACTCGCCGATGGTATCTAATGTGCGCTGAGTAATGCCGCGAGCTATCATGACGTCATGG
This sequence comes from Paludibacteraceae bacterium, assembly GCA_017450605.1. GTDB lineage: Bacteria > Bacteroidota > Bacteroidia > Bacteroidales > Paludibacteraceae > Colicola. The sequence goes on from JAFSTG010000026.1 coordinate 3,277, forward strand.
AAATGACTGTAACTCATGTTACATGCACCGCATTGACTATGTGCCACCACCATTATCTCTTCTACATGCAACTCGTAGATTGCCACTATCAGGCTACGCATTGCCGAGTCGAATGGTGAAAGAATCAGTCCACCGGCATTCTTAATGATTTTTGCATCACCGTTTTTCAGTCCGAGTGCTGAAGGCAAAAGCTCGGTCAAACGAGTGTCCATACACGTGAGTACCGCTAATTTCTTGTTTGGGTACTTATCGGTTACAAACGGCTCATAGCCTTTCTGCTCAACAAACGAGCGGTTGAAATCAATAATTTGATCTATCATAATATGCTATTAATTAGAATCGCTGCCGATTGAGGTGCTCTTTGCTTTCTCACATTTGTCGGAAAGCGGACAGGCTGAGCATGAACTGTTACAAGGTGATTGATTTTGTTGACGGCGAACAGACACTACTATTCCTATAATAGCAGCAATAATAATAACTATAACGATTATATGTTCCATCACCGGCAACATAACAAAAAAGGATAGAGGTTTAAAGAATAAGGTTCAATAAACTTACTTCCTACATCTCTCCGCCAGCAGACTGAAGGGAGAAACCACGGAAGAATGAGTAAACATTAAAACATTAGAACATATAACTCCACTAAAATAGCGAGCCTATCTGGTAAACAAGGAATGCCACAACCCAAGCAAGCACAAGAGAATGAACAACAAGGAATGTTGACCAACGCCAGTTTGTCTCTTTACGGAGTGTTGCTACTGTTGCCACACAGGGGAAGTAGAGCAGAACGAAGAGCATAAAACTATAAGCGGTAAGCGGTGTAAAACCTGCTCCCGACAAGTCGCCGCTATAGAGAATAGCCATAGTAGAAACGATAGCTTCCTTAGCCGGCAGACCGGTAATAAGGCATACGTCCATTTTCCAATCGAAGCCTAACGGGTTGAATACCGGTTCTATAGCCTTACCCATAGCTGCAAGCCAAGAGGTTTCGAGTTCCTGCGTGGGAAAATACTCAAGAGCCCAAAGGATAATCGATGCCCAAAGAATAACAGTTGTAATCTTTTGCAAATAATCCTTAGCACGCTCCCACACATGTTCACCCACTCTACCCCAACTGGGGAAGATAAAATCGGGCAGTTCGTTAACTGAATCGTCTTGCGGTTTTTTGAACCATGGGGTTTGCTTCATGACAAGTGCAAATACTATACTAAGAGCCACACCCACCACATATAGCGACAACATCACCAACGCCTTATGGCGGGGGAAGAACGCATCGACGAACATCATATAAACCGGCAACCTTGCCGAACACGACATAAACGGCACCATCAACATAGTGAGAGTGCGGTCTTTAGGGTCTTTGATATCGCGCGCAGCCATGATAGCCGGCACGTTACATCCAAAGCCGATAAGCATCGGGATAAACGAGCGTCCGTGTAGTCCGACCTTGTGCATTATGCCGTCCATCAGATAAGCCTCACGCGCCATATAACCCGAGTCTTCCATTATGGAAATGAAGAAGACCAGAATAACCATATTAGGCAAAAACGACAACACAGCACCCACTCCTTGTATCACTCCGTCGATGAGCAACGACGAGAACCATCCCTGCGGCATCAGTCCACGGCACCACACACAGAGAGCATCAACACCGCTTTCTATCCACGACTGCGGGTATGCTCCGAGAGCGAAAGTGCACTCGAAAATAGCATAAAGAAGAACGAGCATGATGGGGAACCCGAACCACGGATTGGTAAGAATCTTATCGATTTTCTCCAAACGTGTATGCGTATCATTAGGCGCATGTTGCAGCGTCTGAGTGAGCACACCATGCACGTAAGCCCTGTAGGCGTCTTCATCATTCTGATGCCGGGCATGATAGACAGGGTGAGCCTCAGATGCCGGACGCCGACTTACCTCCGACAATATATCGTATAGTTCTTTGATACCTGTGTTACGGCGAACAGAGACCGTCTGCACAGGCACACCAATAAGGTCGCTAAAAAGAGGAATATTGAGGCTATGCCGGGTCTGCAGCAGACGATCGTAACGACCGATTGCAAGCACTATCTTCTCTTGTTCGTCGATTATATGCGGAGTGAGCATCAGCGACTCTTCAAGATTAGTGGCATCAACAACATGCAAGACGGCATCGTACTGATGAGAGTGGAGCGAATCGAGGTCGTGCAGCTCTTCGAACACAAGCGAATAGCCCGACGAGTCGGGAACGGAATGATTATCACCGTTAGCCGTCTCTATCGCCTGAAGAGCCTGAGTTAGAGCCGTCTTACCAGAACCGGCAATACCTACAACCGCAATTTTTATTTGTTTGTTTGGATTCATTTTAGTAAAAAAATCACTCTCCCAATTTGCGCTGCAAAGTTACTCATTAAATATCAATAAGCCAATACCCAAATGTTATGATTTTCTCAACCCGGCAAATCAGGTAAGTTATACAAATCAATATAACCGGAGACAACTGGATGTAAAGCAAAAGAGATGCCATAACGATGACATCTCTTTAGGTAATTTTTCAAATAGGAGATTAGAAATACTTCACTTCCTGTCCTACAAGCGACGAGAGGAGGTTGTTAGCGAGACGAGAAGCACCGAAACGGAAACTTTGGTTGTTGAGCCACTGTTCACCTAATACCTCTTTAACTATAGTGTAGTGTTCGACAGCTTCTTTGGTAGTACTTACGCCTCCGGCGGGTTTGAAGTTGACCTTCACTCCTGTCTGCTCGTACCAATCTTTGATAGCGCGGCACATTACATAAGTAGCCTCCGGTGTGGCATTAACAGCAATCTTGCCCGTTGAGGTCTTTATGAAGTCGGCACCAGCCTGCATAGCAAGCAACGAAGCGTTATATATATTCACTGAATTGCGCAAAGCACCGGTTTCGAGAATAACCTTTAGGTGAACGGGGTCTTTGCATGCAGCACGCAACTCAACCATCTCATCGTAAACTTCTTCGTAGCGTCCTTCCAAGAACTTACCTATTGAGATAACTATATCTATCTCTGTGGCTCCGTTTTGAATAGCAAGAAGCGTTTCAGCAACTTTCACTTCGATGAAGGTTTGCGAAGCGGGGAAACCGGCACTTACCGAAGCTATTCCTACAGGTGCGGTAAGATTGTCGCGGACGGTCTTCACCATAGCCGGATATACGCAGATAGCTGCCACGTTACCAAACTCGGGATAGTGAGTAGGAAACTCGTTGACTTTACGCGCCATTGTAGCAACTTTTTCTACTGTATCGTCGCCATTGAGCGTGGTAAGGTCGATTTGATTGAGACATTGCTGCCATACCTTGGCATTGTTATTCTCGTCGAAATGGCGGGCAAGGATATCTTTTACCTCAGCAGCCACCTGCTCGTCGGTAAGATTGAAATTGTAATGTGAAAAGAGTGTGTTGAACTTATCCATGGTACAAATATTTAGTTAGTAATTACTATCTGATTGAGCGTCATCGGTATTTGTTGCTAATTGCGGTTTGCACTGTGGCGCAACAAGTCGTGCTATTATATCTTCGTTTCCGCGCACACGGTCGCCTATTTCAACGAACACCTCGGTGGAAAGCGGCAGATACATATCAACACGCGAACCTAATTTAATAAAGCCAAGATGTGTGTTACGTTTTGCCACATCGCCCGCCTTGCCATAAGTAACTATCCGCCTTGCCATAGCGCCTGCTATCTGCCTTATTGCCACCTCTTCGCCTTCGGCTGTTTTTATAACTATAAGAGTGCGTTCATTCTCTGTTGACGACTTGGGCAACCATGCACCCTTATGGCGACCTTTCTGATGCTCAGAGCGAATAATACTGCCTTCGATGGGATACCAATTGGCATGTACATTAAAGGGCGACATGAAGATACTAATCTGCAAACGGCGGTCGTGAAAATATTCATTCTCGTTGGTTTCCTCTATAACCACCACACGACCATCGGCAGGGGCAATGAGAAAATGCGGATCTTCAACCTTAAGTATTCTCACGGGATTGCGGAAGAAATAAGTTACGAAACACAGCAAAAGCGCTGCAATAACAAGAGTAACAGCGAAAATCCACTGCTGTGGAGCAAAGAAATATACTACTACATTTATTATAAAAATCAGAAGTGTAAGAAAGATTATAATATTTCTGCCTTCTTTATGTATTCTGGGAGCGTGCATCGAATGATTGTTTTTTATACTTTAGTGTGTACTAAAAATCTTACGATTTTTTAGTTTTATGATTACTGCTTGGATTGCTGAATATCAGCACTGTCCTGACATTTTGTCGTATGGTAATTGCGCCAGCATGTCGGCTGCCTGATCGAGTCCCTGACGAATTTTCTGTTCAAGCATCATGCGGAACATCATAGGCAAATCAGCACCGAGGGTAAGTTTAAGTCGTGTATCATCAGGTGCCACTTCTTTTGTCTGTATCCAGAAATGCGCTTGGACAGGCATGTTCTCAAGAGCAAACTTAATGTAATTATTCTCTGCCCGTTCAATTATTTTAACGCATATTTTCTGCCCGAGACCGTCGATTTTGAAACGTATAGCATCGTCTCGAATCTCGATGTCGTTTACTTTATCTTCGGGAATAAGGTGCTTTACTTTCTCGAGGTTCTGCAGATTACTAAGCACACCATAAACCTGCCCTACGGGAGCTATCGCCCTCGTTATCTTACTTTCGTATCTGTTTTCCGACATAACTGCTTACTTATTTCTGAAACTATTCTTTCCACTTCTCGGGATTGCGCTGCCACTGCTTGATGATTTTCAGTTCGCTATCTGAGATATAATCTATTTCGTTAGCATATTTCAGCGCTGTTGACAGCGAGCATAGGGGGAAATACGGCACGGCCGCCTTAGCAAAACGGTCGTGTGCACCCTTGAGTTCGAAGTCGAGAATACTAACAAGACCCAAGACCTTGCAGCCCCCCTTCTTTACAGCATCAATAGCAGTCATGGTATGGAGACCTACATTCACCTGGTCGTCGAGCACAACCACCTTCTTATGTATCTTGAGGTCGCCTTCTATAATATTCTCAAAGCCATGGTCTTTCGGACGAGGATGAACGAAAACAAAAGGTACTCCCAACTCCTCGGCCACAAGTACGCCCATTGCTATAGCATTAGGAGCAACACCGGCAATTACCTCACAGTCGGGAAACTGCTCGGCAATAGCTGTGGCAAGTTCTAACTTGACAATGCTTCTCAGGGTCGGCGAACTATTAAGTTTATTAGTATCGCAGTAGATAGGCGAATTCCAACCGTTAGCCCATACAAAGGGATTGTGCGGCTGAAGTTTAAGGGCTTTCACGCTCAAAAGCATTTTAGCGATAAATTCATCAATGTTGTGCATAGTAGAGGTATTAAGATTGTTTTGCGGCGTTATTCTCAAATTGTTGTTGCAAAGGTAGTAATAATTATTGAAACTGCAACATTTTTTTGAAAATATTATTTATTGGTAAGTTTTTTGCTTTTAAGTTCAATAATTTTCGAAGCCTTGTTGAGATTTTCCTCCAAACGCTTTATATCGCGCATCAGAACAAACAACCGATAGGTTTGTTCGAGTGCATCTTTTTCATTTTCTTGCAGATAATAAGTGTAGTCCGACTTCCCCGATAATGTTACCTTTATCCTTTTATCTTTTTTTGCAGAGACGAGTTGGAGAATTGAGCAACTCTGCTGCTCGCTAAGACTGAGAATCTCGTAGTAGTCGTCGATTCGAAAACAATGCGGTGTGGCTGTTGCTTGCGTTTGCAGTTCGTCGGATGTTAACGTAAGGGTGCTATGTTGCAACTGTTTTTTGCCGAAATAATAACTTTTCACCGTTAACGATACATCATCGCCAACCACAGCCTGCAACATGCAACGGTTGATGTTTCGTGTGGTAACGAGCAGTTGATGTATATATCCTCCATGATCTTCATAGCGTGCATCCTTCTCATGCCGAAACGTGCGAAGCAGCTGGTCGGCTTGAGGTTGCAGCAGTTGAAGCAGCGAGTCGGAGTAAACCATTGTCCGCTCTGCTTCACGAAGGTCGATGCTGTCGGCGAGCAACACTGCCTGCCGGCGCAACTCAACCTGACGTGGATATAACAAATGAATAGAATCGATTTGCAGTTTGGCACTATTGAACCTGTCGGCTGCATACATTTCGCGAGCGGTCTGCAATCTGAATTGTGCCTGCTGCTTTTCTTTGTCGGCACCACATGAGCAGCATATAACTACTGACAATAAAATAATGATTATCCTTTTAAACATACTCATAAGTTTTTTACATGTCGGAGATAAGTGCACACTTAAGTTCTTCACAATTGTTTACCACCTTGTAGGGGTCTGCCGCTATCAGTTCATCCGCTTTTTGGAATCCCCATGTGCATGCAATTATCGGCAGATGAGCATTTTTTGCCGTTTGAATATCTACAAGAGAATCGCCGACATAAACAACACCTTCATCAATACCGGTCTGCGTGATTATACAATCGACAATTGCAGGGTCGGGCTTGCGCGGTACTCCCTCTTTTTCGCCTGCAACGCAGCAGAATATGCCGGGGAAATAATGAGTGATAAGTGCATCAACTGCAGCCTGATACTTATTTGAGGCGACAGCAAGCATAATACCTTGTTCTCTTAAGTAGTGTAGCAATTCGGGTATTCCGCTATAAGGCACAGTGCAGTCGGTGTTATGATGGTTGTAGTACGAAAGAAACTGCGGTTTTAGCTTCATCACCATATCTTCTGACCGCAGTTCAAGAGGCAAGGCACGCTCAATGAGCCGGTTGACGCCATTACCTACCATACGGGGATAAAGAGAAATATCGTGAGTAGGCAAACCGAATGCCGAAAGAGCATGGTTGCACGCCATACCTAAGTCGGAAATAGTGTTGAGCAAGGTGCCGTCGAGGTCGAATATAACAAGTCGTGTTTTCATAAAAGTTGTGCAAAGTTACGATTTTTGGACAAATAAATTACTTTTTAGAAGCGCACAAAATAAAAAAAAATAAAAAAATGAGGTCGGTTGTTGGTAAAATGCATAATATTTTATAATTTTGCGGGCAGTAAAAAGCAATATTTTAATTTAAACAATGATAGTATGAAAAAATCTATTCTCTTTTTGTCAGCAATCGCATTGATTCTGACTGCATGCGGCAAACCCACTCCCACGCCGCAAGACATCACTGTCAATCCTTCACCACTGAAAGTGGTTGGTAACACAGTAAGTTGCAAAATTACAGGAACTTTCCCACAGAAAGAATTTGCGAAGAAGGCTATTCTGAAAGTTACTCCTGTGCTTAAGTATGGCGACCAAGAGGTTCTTGGTGAGACTGTTGTTTATGTAGGTGAGAAAGTTAAAGAAAACGGCAAAACCGTTAACTACAAGAACGGTGGAACCTACTCGCAGAACTTCTCGTGCGATTTCAAGCCTGAGATGGCAAAGTCGGAGCTGTATCTTCGCTTCGAAGCTTCTAAGGGTAAGACCGTTTACGAGATTCCTGACCTTAAAATTGCCGACGGTGTCGTAACTACTCAAAAGATGGCTTCTGCAGCCGACAACAAAACCGTTGCTTCAACCGACAAGTTCCAACGCATAATTCAAAAGACTCAGGAAGCTGACATCAAGTTCCTAATCCAACAAGCCAACCTCCGCAGTTCGGAGACAGGTTCGACAGCTGTAAAAGACTTGCAAACAGCTATCAAGGATGCCGCTACCGACGAGCATAAACAAATCAACAAGATTGAAGTTAGCGGTTACGCTTCGCCCGATGGTGGTCAGGAACTCAACGAGAAACTTGCTTCTCAACGTCAGAAAGCTACTGCTCAGTTCCTTGAGAAGAAGATGAAGAAAGACAAAGTTCAGGCTTCTATTGACACTAAGGTAACTGCCGAAGACTGGGAAGGTTTCAAGGCCCTCATGGAGAATTCCGACATAAAAGACAAAGACCTGGTTCTGCGTGTTCTTTCAATGTATAGCGATCCTGAAGAGCGTGAGGCACAAATAAAGAACTTGTCGGCTGTATTCAAAAACATCGCTGACGAAATTCTTCCTCAACTTCGTCGCAGCCGTTTGATTCTGACAACCGACCTTATCGGCAAGTCGGACGACGAGATTTCGGCTCTTGCAAAAGAAGATCCTTCGCAACTCTCAGTAGAAGAACTGCTTTATGCTGCTTCGCTTGAAAGCGATATCAACGAGCAGGCTAAGATTTATAACAAGGCAATTGAGCAATATCCCGATGATGCCCGTGCTTACAACAACCTCGGACTCATCAACTTCAAGCAGGGTAATGTAGCAGAAGCACGCCGTTGCTATGCTAAGGCTTTGGCTATCGAGCCGCACAATCCTGATTTCAACTACAACGCAGGTGTTGCCGCTATGGCTGACAACGACTTGGCTAAGGCTGAGGAATATTTCGGCAAAGCAGCCGGCACAAGCGCCGACCTGAGCAGTGCTATGGGTACCCTCTACACCATGAAGGGAGATTACGCTGCAGCTAAGAAAGCATACGGAAACGTAGCATCTAACAATGCCGCTCTGCAGCAGATTCTCGACGAGGACTATGCAGCAGCTCGCAAGACTCTTGCAGCTGTTAAGGAGCCTAATGCCACTACCGCTTATCTGCAAGCTATAGTAGGTGCACGCACCAACGACCGCGACGCAGTTTACAGCAACCTCCGTACAGCTGTAGCAAAAGATGCTTCGCTCAAAGCTAAAGCTCAGACAGATATCGAGTTTGCAAAGTTCCAAGAGGACGAGACCTTCTCGGCAATAGTAAAGTAATAACTACTTATTAACACAAAACAACAACAGAGGAAGCGGCTCTTGCCTCTTCCTCTGTTTAAGTATAGAAACAGCAATGTCAGTATTATTCCCAAAAGTCAACCGCCCTCGAGCATGGGATTATCGTCCGATATACTACGATCCTGAGAAGGAGAAACTGCAGAAACTGCGCGAGAAGCAACAGCAGGCACGCGAAGAATATGCCCGTCTGGCAGAAGAGCAGAAGCAGAGCGGTGAGTCTGGCGGAACAAAGCCGGAGAGTACGCATTATGTCAGCGGACTGCATCGCGGTTCGTTCAGAGAAGCACGCGAACTTACACAAGAGCGGCAACATAAGAGTAACCGACAATCGCGCATTGCGTTTTGGATTGCTCTTCTTTTGGCTGCTGTTTTGCTATATTGGTTATTAGGATAACATCAATTAGAAATCAGAAATAAAAAATCAATAGTGGATATTATTCATCTTTTGCCCGATAGTGTAGCCAACCAGATAGCCGCAGGCGAAGTTATTCAGCGACCGGCTTCATGCCTAAAAGAGCTGGTTGAGAATTCTCTTGATGCGGGTGCAACACATATCAAGATTATTGTTCGCGACGCAGGCAGAACACTCTTGCAGGTTATCGACGACGGACAAGGCATGTCGCCTACCGATGCCCGTATGGCGTTCGAGCGTCATGCAACTTCGAAAATACAGTCGGCAGCTGACTTGTTCAGTTTGCACACTATGGGCTTTCGAGGCGAAGCCTTAGCTTCGATTTGTGCCGTAGCACAAGTGGAGGTAATAACCCGACGTGCCGATAGCGAGATGGGTACACTATTGGAAATAAACGGAAGTAATGTGGTACGTCAGGAACCGTGTCAGTGTCAACAGGGCACAAACATAAAAGTTAAAAATCTGTTTTTCAACGTACCTGCTCGACGCCGTTTTCTTAAAACCGATAGTACCGAACTGAGAAACCTTATTCAAGATTTCTTCCGTATAGCACTTGTTTATCCAAAAGTGCAGTTTACCTTTGTGTCGGACGACGAGATAATGTTCGATTTCAGCGCCGGCTCTTATAAGATGCGCATTGAGCAGATATTCCAACATAATGCACGTAAGCAGTTCAGTGAGCAGTTGGTTGATATCAAGGTAAACACCGAAATAGTGAATATCTTCGGTTATGTAGGAAAACCCGAAGCCGCGCAGAAAGGTAATCCACAGTATTTCTTTGTTAACGGCAGATATATGAAGCACCCGTATTTCAACAAGGCTGTTATGACTGCTTATTCAGGCTTGTTGCAGCACGAGCAAGTGCCAGCTTACTTCATATATTTCGACATATCGCCCTCAGCAATTGATGTAAATATCCACCCCACAAAAACTGAAATTAAATTTGCCGACGAACAGAGCATTTTCCAGATTCTGCTGGCATCGGTAAGAGAAGCATTAGGAAAATTCAATCTTATTCCGTCGCTCGATTTCAATCGTGAGGGTGATATAGAATATTCGGCTCCGGATAAGGCGGTTACCAATCTATCTATTCATGCTGACACTACTTATAATCCCTTCAAGACTCGTTCGGCGAATAGTTGGCAGCCGACGGTGGACCATCGACGCACAGATGTTGACTCTAACTGGTCGCGCCTATACGGCAACGCCACTTCTCCTGCAGCGGGCAAAACACAGGCAGACGTCGCTATCGGCACTGCCGCACAACAACCGACAATAGATTTGAAGTTTGCCCAGTCGGTTGACAAGGAGAAACTATGGCAGTTTGCCGACCGTTATATAATAATGCCGACTCCCAACGGACTATGTTTTATCGACCAGCACCGTGCACACATCAATATCATGTACCACTTATTTGTGCAACAGATGGAAAATGCGCCTGCCGGGTCGCAACAACTTCTTTTCCCCGATACACTCGACCTCTCCGCCGACGATGCGGTATTACTTACCGAAATACTGCATGAACTCCGTTCTTTAGGATTCGATATTGAAACTATCGGTCCTGAATCGTTTATCATCAACGGAGTACCGTCAGCCCTGACAAATCAGAACGGCGTGCGCGCATTGCTCGATATCATAGCAGAGATAAAGTCATCGGGCATCAACAGCAAGCAACATTGGCACGAGAAAATGGCATGGGCATTGGCATCGAACGTGGCTATACCTTACGGCAAAACACTCAATCAGGACGAGATGAAAGACATAGTAGAGCGCCTTCTTGCTCTCCCCACTCCTGCACTTACAACTAAAGGGCAACAGGTGCTATCAGTGCTTGATATACCAACTATAAATGCAATGTTCAATAAATAACCATCATAATCATGAAACTGAAAAACTTATTACCGCTACTTCTTACCATTCTACTTATATCGTGCAATGTTCACGATAGCCGCTTAGTTATTCTTCACACCAACGACACTCATTCGCAAGTAGAACCCGACAAATCAGACAAGGCAGGTTATGCACGCCGTATGGGTGTTATCAACAATATCCGCCAAAACGAAAAAAACGTTCTTTTAGTTGACGCCGGCGATTTTTGCCAAGGCACACCTTATTTTAATTTTTTTAAGGGCAGAGTGGAAGTGGAGGCACTCAACCGCATGGGTTACGAAGCAGTTACACTTGGTAATCATGAGTTCGACAATGGTCTCGATTCGTTAGCAGCCATCCTTTCGCTTGCTAAATTTCCTATTGTTTGCGCAAATTACGATGTTAATGGAACAGTTCTCGAAGGCTTAGTAAAACCATACACTGTGATAAACAAACGCGGCATAAAAGTAGGAATAATAGGTTTAGGAGTAAGTCCTGAATCGCTTATATCGATGCACAACTTCTTGCCCGTCAAGTACCTCGACCCACTGCCCATAGCCGATAGCCTTGCCACTTATCTTCGTTATGAAGAAGGTTGCGACATAGTGGTTTGCCTCTCGCACCTTGGCACGCACTACGATGGCGGGCAGGTTAGCGACGAGGTGATAGCGAAAAACACACACGACATCGACATTATCATAGGAGGACACACACACAAGGTATATTGTAATCATTTTGTTGAAAACCTCGACGGAAGACAAGTTTTGCTGTCGCAAACAGGAAAGACCGGTGCACGCTTAGGTTGCATGACTCTGCAAATCGACAGTCTGCGCCAGATAGGTTCGATAAGCGAGGAGATGCTCGACATCGACAGCACTACCGACTCTATTGCCGACACTGCTTACCCAATATACCTTGAACCATATAAGCAAGAGGTTGAGAACAAGCTGAATTATCATCTTGGCGATGCTCCACAAGATATGATAGTGGCCCGTCCGGAAAGCAACATGCTTAACTGGGCTGCCGACGCCTTGCTTGAAATGGCACGCATAAAAACAAATCAAGACGTTGATATGTCGGTAGTTAACATTGGAGGACTGCGCTGCAACTGGCCTGCCGGAGAGATAACATTGCGCAACGTATTCGAGTTGATGCCGTTCGACAACGAATTGGTTATTCTGACTCTTACCGGCGAAGACCTCATTGACCTTGCCAAGGCATTTGCAAGTCAAGGGGGACAAGGTATGTCCGGCATGGAAATTGAGATAAAAAACAACAAGTTAAAAAATGCTACTCTTGCGGGTCATAAGATTGTTCCGCAGATGCTCTACCGTGTTGCAACAAGTGACTACCTGTCCGACGGCAAAGACCACCTCGACCCGCTTGGCAGACATAGTTCTATTATAGAAACACACGAGGTAATACGCGATTTATATATTGAGTATATAAAATTGCATCCGGTGGTAGAAGCACCGCTCGACGGACGCACCAAAGTACTCGACTAAGTTTTAACCTAATATAATAACAAGATGAAAAAGCTATTAGTAGTATTCAGCCTTATTAGTGCTTGCAGCGCTTATTCGCTTGCCTGCACTAACTTTATGGCAGGGAAAGACGCCACCACCGATGGTAACGTGTATGTTACATACGCAGCCGACAGCTATTCGCTTTTCGGTTTTCTGCGTTTTCAGCCGGCAGCCGACCACGCCGAAGGTGAGAAAAGAAAGATTGTAGATTGGGACACCGGCAAACCTTTAGGCGAGATACCCCAGGTAGCACACACCTATAGTGTGGTCGGTAACATGAACGAGCATCAGTTGGTAATAGGCGAAACCACTTACGGAGGTAGAGAGGAGTTGTATGGAGAAACAGGTATCGACTACGGCTCACTAATCTATATTGCCCTCGAGCGGTGTCGCACAGCTCGCGAAGCCATCGGTTGCATGACATCTCTCGTAAAGGAGTATGGTTATGCCTCGGAAGGCGAAAGTTTCACCATAGCCGACACACGCGAGGTTTGGATTCTGGAATTGATAGGTAAAGGCAAAACCGAGAAAGGTGCGGTTTGGGCTGCCGCTCGTATTCCCGACGACTGCATCTCTGCTCATGCCAACCAAGCACGTATAACACAAATCGATTTCTCCGACCGCAAGCATGCGAATTGGATGTGGTCGGAAGACGTGGTGAAATTCGCACGTGAGAGAGGTTATTTCTCCGGCAAAGACAAAGATTTCTCGTTCTCCGATACTTATAATCCGCTTGACTTTGTAGGAGCCTATATATGCGAGGCACGAGTTTGGTCGTTCTTTAATCATTTTGCCGACGTTGACAAATACTATGATTATGCTACAGGCAAGGGTGGCGAGCGCATGCCGCTTTACATTCGTCCTGACCGCAAACTCTCGCTTCGAGATATGAAAATCTGCATGCGCGACCAATACGAAGGCACTCCGTTGGATATCACGCAGGGGACAGACGCCGGACCATGGCACTCGAAACTACGCTATGGTTCGCTCGGCTTCGAGTTAGACTCGGTTAAATACTGGTACGAGAGACCAATAGCCACTCAGCAGACAGGCTGGTCGTTTGTAGCACAGATTCGTCCTAACGTACCCGACCAAGTAGGAGGAATATTCTGGTTTGGTGTTGACGATGCTGCTACAAGCATGTATGTACCTATGTATTGCACCATTGAGGCTGTGCCAGAATGTTTTGCTGAAGGTAACGGCGACCTCTACACCTACTCTTCCACCTCAGCATTCTGGGCATTCAATAAGGTGGCAAACTGGGCATATACCAAATATTCATCTATGTTTCCCGATATCAAGAAGGTGCAGGAACAGTGGGATAATTATCTTGAGAACTTAACCCCTGCCATCGAACATTCGGTTGCCGAGATGTCGCCAAAGGATGCAAAAGCCACACTCACACAAATATGCGCCAATCAAGCTGAGGCAGTAACAGAAGCATGGAACAAGTTATATGAATATCTGCTTGTGAAATATCTCGACGGACAAGAGAGGAAAGAAACTGGCGCACCCATTAATGGCAGAGGACTCTTCAAACGCAACGAATGGGGTGAACCGGTAGGACCAAACAGACCACCATTTCCGGAAGATTTTCTAAGACAAATAGCACCTGAAGTAGCACACGAATAAACCAACAATATGAAGAAAATTATTATTATGGTATGCTGTAGCTGCTTGCTTATAGCATGCAAGTCGCCTGAAGAGAAACGAATTGAGGCATTCGAGGAGCAAGTAGAACAAATCCGCTCTGAACTTCATAATATAGGTTTAGCAGTAGTGGCAGTAAAAGACAACCAAGTGGTGTATAGCAATACCTTTGGCAATAGAACAATAGCACTTGCAGGCGATTCTACCGCTGCAGACTCACCGCTACAAAAGAATAATCTTTTCCGAATAGCCAGCATCTCAAAGTCGTTCACCACAGTGGCCCTGCTGCAACAAGTAGAAGCAGGCAAAGTGTCGCTCAAAGACGATGTAAGCGACTTGATAGGTTTTCGCGTTCGCAACCCGCATTTCCCCGACATTCCTATAACTCTCGAAATGCTGTTGTCGCACACCTCATCACTCAACGATTCGCAAGGTTATTTCAACCTAAATGTTATCAATCCTGCCACCAACGAAAATGCAGACAGTTGCTACTATAGTTATGCTCCAGGGTGCGGGTATGAGTATTGCAATCTTAACATTAATTTGTCTGGGGCTATTTTGGAAAAATTAGCTCAAGAGCGTTTCGATAACTACATGCTCAACCATATTCTTCGTCCGCTCGGAGTATATGGCGGCTATAATATCGATTCTCTCGACCAATCGCTTTTTGCGCGTCTTTACTATGTTTTTCCTGAAGGAGTAGTAGAGTGGGCAGACGATGCTTATGTCTCGCCGGCGAAACGACTTGCAAATTACCGTATGGGCTACGACACACCGGTATTCTCACCCACGGGAGGCATGAAACTATCGGCAGAAGGACTTGCACGCTGGATGCTCGTACACATGAACTATGGCTCAACGCCCGACGGAGTAAGACTAATATCGGAAGAACATTCGCGCGACATGCAAATACCGCGTTCTGACATCGAGCATTATGGGCTTACACTTTGGAAGACTGACCTCTATTCTCCCGGAGTAACCCTTGTTGGGCATACCGGCGGCGCATACGGAATGCGCAGTGCAATGTTCTTCAATCCACAAGAGAAATACGGGTTTGTCGTTATCTCGTCTGGAGCACTTGAGACTCCCGAAGAAGAAGCCGTTACAACCGACCCGAGCGGTTCAACGGACGAAGACCGCTCAATACTGACATCTACCCTCCGCCTTATGTACAAGACATTTGTAGAAGCCAAATAGGTATTGTTGACCAGAAAAGTTAAATATAAACTAAAAAGAGGTGCTCTGGCGTGAGCACCTCTTTTGGCATATTATCTAACAGAGATTATTTTAACACTATGTCTTTCACCTTATCCAATGATAGGTTTCTGCCTACTATCTCGCCGGATTTGTTAATTAAAACAGTAGCAGGTATTGCATCAACACCATAGAGACCGGCAGCTTCGCACTGCCAACCTTGCAAATCGCTGATATGTTTCCATTCAAGACCGAGCGACTTGATGGCATCAGTCCAGTTATCATGGTCGTCGTCGAGCGAGACACCGAGAATTTCTAATCTTCCCTTAGCCTCATCATATAGTTCTTTAACAGCAGGCATGCTACGGCGACAAGGACCGCACCACGATGCCCAAAAGTCAACAAGTACATAGTCGGTCTTTCCGACAATATCGGATAGCGAAAGTTCCTCACCATCGGGCGTAAATGCTTTGAAGTCGATGAATTGTTTTCCTTCTGAGGTTGAATATTTAGCATTAAATTTTTCATGAATACGTGAGATTAGGTCATTCGATAACGACTCTTCATTCATAAGAGAAAACAAATTATCTAACTGGTCGAGCGACAAATAATAGTGATTTGATGTAAAGATAACCCTTCCTGCTTTAGTGTTGATATTATCCTCAAGGAAATCAACTACAGCATCGGTATATTTTTCCATCACCTCACTTTCTTCGTATTCCGTTTCGGCTTCATTGAGTTCATCCATTAAATCTCGAACCTGAGAATCAAATTCTGCCAACAAATCGTTGTTAGGTGTACCACCTATTATTTGCTGGTATTCGCCATCCTCGTCGAACGAAAGCTCAACGATAACAGTACCTGCCTCGGGAACAATGAAGAAACGCGGAATTCGAGTACCGGGAAATTCAACTGTAGCACGATCGTCGTCAGTTGCCTTAGTTTGCAAACTGAATGAGTTATTTTCGACGACGGCGGTAACTTCAGCGTCGTCTAACTTGAGAACCACTTCTTTCCCTTCGAGATCTAAACTCGGATCAACAGT
This sequence comes from Paludibacteraceae bacterium, assembly GCA_017450605.1. Lineage (GTDB taxonomy): Bacteria > Bacteroidota > Bacteroidia > Bacteroidales > Paludibacteraceae > Colicola. Next base: position 19,771 of record JAFSTG010000026.1, read on the forward strand.
GCCTTTAACTTTGAGTTTGCCGGTGCACGATGCCAATAATACGAGCGTCAGTGCAAATAAAAAAGATTTTTTCATACGATTGATCTGTATTTGTTAATATTATTATAAAGATAACTGCGCTGCAAAAATACTATAATAGTTTGAGTTACACAAGAGGCATGGCGTTTGTAATTATGAAATAATTATTTTATCTTTGCCGCGAAAATCCAAAAAATGAAAATCAATGAAACGATTAACAATCTTTATTTCTTTTATTTTTATTCTTACTACGCTTTGTTCCGCTACAACTCAATCGCTCGACACTAACGTTGTAATTATAACATATAATGGCAATTCAGCAACAGTAGAAATAGCCGACAATATTAAGTCGTATGTTACTGCAACGATAAACGGCGGACACGTAACCGTTGCTCAGAGTTCGCTTGTAGATGAAACAACCTGTGGCGAGATAGAGTATCAGCTTTACGGTTCCACCACCAATGGTTCATTTACACTTCAAGGCAGTTACAAAGCCACTGTCAGTTTATATGGTGTATCAATATATAATCCGTCTGGCGCAGCCATTGATATTCAGAATGGTAAAAGAATCGACGTAAGCAGTAAAAACGAAACAATAAGTACCCTACGCGACGGGACTAACGGCGACTGGAAAGGTGCATTTCAATGCAAAGGACATACAGAGTTTAAAGGACGCGGCTGCCTCAATGTGTACGGAAACACTAAACATGGTATTTGGAGCAACGAGTATGTAGAAATTAAAAACTGCACGATAAATATCCTTTCAGCTGTAAAAGACGGTCTCAACGTAAACCAATACTTCCTAATGGAGAGTGGTGTACTAAATATAAGCGGCTTTGGCGACGATGGTATTCAGGTAACAATAAAAGATGCCGCTTCGGGTGATGCCGAAGACACCGGCAACTTCTTGCAGACCGGCGGCAGCATAACCATCAATACTTTTGGGGCGGAAGGAAACGCACTGAAATACGAAGGAGTGAAAAATTGTACAGGAGGTACTCTTACAATAATGGAGAGCGCAACCTCTGTTGAACAGAATATGCACGCCGAATTGTCGCCTGCGGTTATATATAGTGTGCTTGGAACTTTTATAGGCCGATTCGAAGGGGAAAGTAAAGCTATTGCTTTCATTGAGAATAGTTCACTACCCGCTGGAATATATATAATCAGCAGTAACTATACGCAGCGCCGAATTATAAAATAGCAATAATTGTTAACTATTAGCTGTTAACTATTTATCGTCCAATCAACGGCAGAGCGTGCAGTCTTACATTTGCCGATATAAGCAGCCACCTTGAGATGTTCAGGGTGGTTGGCATATATATTGAGGTCTTCCCAACTCTTAAACGTGCATACAAGTGCTATATGATGGTCAGTAGCAGGTGCACAAGGCACGTTAACACCCACTTCGATCGACTCTAACTGCGGGATCTTATCAATAAGACCTTCTAAACCCGCTTTTATTATTGCAGCATTCTCTGCGGCAGATTTTCCTTCTGCATTGTCTGCAAGACGAAAAAATACGATGTGTTTTACCATAGTTAAAAATTGTTATCACCAAATCTCTTGTGGAATTTGCGGAGAGTGCTCAGGATAGTCGATGGTATAGTGCAGTCCTCGACTCTCTTTGCGCTCGAGTGCCTGACGCGTGATAAGATAACCTACATTTATCATATTGCGCAACTCGCATATATCTTTTGTTGGGCGCACACGTTTGAAGAGGTCTTCTGTCTCTTCGTAAAGCAGATCGAGTCGCTCCCATGCCCGACGGAGTCGAAGGTCGGAGCGCACAATACCTACATAGGTTGACATCACCTGCCCCACTTCCTTCATATCTTGCGAAATAAGCACCTGCTCTTCGTTCGACATTGTGCCATCATCGTTCCATTTGGGCACACGTTCGTTGAACTGATATTGGTCGATAACCGACAAAGAGTGACGTGCCGCAGCATGGGCATATACCACTGCCTCGATGAGCGAATTACTTGCTAATCGGTTACCTCCGTGCAAACCTGTGCATGAGCACTCGCCAACGGCATATAAACGGCGTATCGACGACTGTCCGTCGAGATCAACTTTTATACCCCCGCACATATAATGTGCACACGGCACAACGGGTATGTATTCTTTGGTAATATCTATACCTATGCTCAAACACTTAGCATATATATTTGGGAAGTGATGTTTCGTCTGTTCTGCGTCTTTATGTGTAACATCCAAACATACATGGTCTATACCGTGAATTTTCATCTCTTTATCTATAGCACGAGCCACTATGTCGCGTGGTGCGAGCGAGAGACGTTCGTCGTATTTATGCATAAACTCCTCACCGTTAGGAAGCCGAAGTATTCCTCCGTATCCTCGCATTGCTTCGGTAATGAGATAGGCAGGATGAGTTTCCGACGGGTTATAGAGTGCTGTAGGGTGGAACTGCACAAACTCCATATCTTTTACCACCCCTTTGGCTCGGTACACCATTGCTATACCGTCGCCGGTAGCAATATTGGGATTAGTAGTAGTGGCATACACTGCCCCGGTTCCACCTGTAGCCATCAGTGTGATACGGCTCAGATATGTGTCAATTTTCTTTGTTTTCGGATTAAGGATATAAGCTCCGTAGCACTCTATATCGGGGGTCCGACGTGTAACACGCACACCGAGGTGGTGTTGGGTAATAATCTCAACGGCGAAGTGGTTTTCTAACACTTCTATTTTCGGATTGCTACGAACGGCAGCCATCAGTCCGCGTTGTATCTCTGCTCCTGTATCGTCAGCATGGTGCAGAATGCGGAACTCTGAGTGTCCGCCCTCGCGGTGAAGGTCAAATTCGCCATCTTCTTTTTTATCGAAGTTGACACCCCATTTAAGGAGTGAACGTATCCCGTCGGGGGCATTTCTCACCACCTGTTCTACTGCAGCACGATCGCTTATCCAATCGCCTGCCACCATGGTATCGTGAATATGCTTGTCGAAGTCGTCAACAAGGAGATTTGTTACAGAGGCTATTCCGCCCTGAGCTTTGGCTGTATTGGCTTCGTCGAGAGTCGTTTTGCAGCAAAGAGCAATCTTGTAGTTACCTGCAGAGGCCACTTCAAGAGCGAAACTCATACCTGCTACACCACCGCCAATAATAAGAAAATCGTAGTGTTTTGTCATTTTTTAAGGATACCCTTTGATTATGCTGCAAAGATACAACAAAAATTTGATTATTCGAAAAATTATTGTACTTTTGCAATCGTGAAAACAAATCATAAGTAATAACCTCTTAAAAATCTACTATTATGCAAAAGAAATGGATGTGTAGTGTATGTGGCTACGTGCATGAGGGTCCGGAGCCACCGGAGCGTTGTCCGCAATGTAAGCAACCTCGCGAGAAGTTCGTAGAAGTGAAATCCGACAAGTTAGAATTTGCTTGCGAACATGTAGTGGGCGTAGCCAAAGGTTGCGACGAAGAGATATTAGAAGGTCTGCGTGCTCATTTTAACAGTGAGTGTTCGGAAGTAGGAATGTATCTTGCTATGTCTCGTCAGGCCGACCGTGAGGGCTACCCTGAGATAGCAGCCGCTTTCCGGCAATATGCTTTCGAAGAAGCCGATCACGCTTCGAAGTTTGCCGAATTGCTTGGAGAGATTGTGTGGGATACCAAAACGAACCTCGAAAAGCGCATGATGGCTGAAAATGGTGCATGTGCCGACAAACTTCGGATTGCCCAGAAAGCCAAAAAACTCGACCTCGATGCTATCCACGACACCGTTCACGAGATGGCAAAAGACGAAGCACGCCATGGACGCGGATTCGAAGGTCTTTACAATAGATACTTCAAGTAAGCAGAGACTCGAATATCAACACCTTGGAGATGCCGGAAACCGGTGTCTCCGTGTTGATATTCTGCTTAAACATGTGATTCATTACTGATAATTAAGGGCACTACGGTCATGATAAAAATAGATATAGAGCAAGTACTACGCACAAAGGCACCTAAGTTGCATTTGCCAAAATTTGTAGTCAGGTATCTAAAGCGCATTATTCATCAAGACGAGATGAATAATTTCCTCGCCACACATGGTGAAGAACGCGATTACGAGTTTATTGACCATGTGGTACACGATTTGTTACAGTGCGATGCAACGGTAGAAGGAGTGGAGAACATTCCGCAGACCACCAACCCGCTGATTTTCGTGAGCAATCACCCACTCGGCGGCTTAGATGGTATGATTTGTGCCATGCTACTCCATCAGAACCGCTCACACGAACTTAAAGTGATAGTCACCGACTTCTTGATGTATGTAAC
>JAFSTG010000027.1 GCA_017450605.1 Paludibacteraceae bacterium
AATGGCAAGGTATTCGTATATGTAACAGGAACATGCACCGTTGACCGAAACTACGTGCGCAACTACGTAACTGCACTCGCCCCGTTCGGAGAGAAACACATGTCAACAGAAATGATGAAGATGGGTGGCAATGTAGAGGTTGAATCGCTGTATCAGGACAATGCTAACTTCCCGTTGAAAAATGCATATTTGCTTTACACTCAACTCGGCTACTATACCTATATCAATGCCGGTGTAAATCTCGGTGGTCTATTCCGCACCTTGCAAGAAGAGTTCCAAATCGATCTGGATCAGCACCACAACTTCAAGCAGACAGGCTCTACTACCAATGCAAGCGGACAGAACATAATGACCACTACCGACAAGACAGGTGTTGTGTTCTCGGAGATAACAAACAACGATAGTTACACTATAGAGAACGGACTCTACATGATGTTGCCTGCCATGTCAGACCAATGGATGATGATTTCTTCGCCATTCGATGTGGCTAACATCTATCTGCTCGAAACAACAGAAACACCATCGTTCGAAACCATCAAAGGATGGAAAGAGGCCGGTACTTACGACACTAATTTTGAGGAGTTCTTCACAACTCAAGGAGCAGCCGACGGAGATATGGCACAAACACTCGTTACTTCCGTTCTGCCCGATATCTTCTCAGGACGTGGTTCGGGAATAAAGAAACCGTTGCCGTATATCCTTAATAACCTTACCAACGACGCAACTAAACTAACTAAACTTACGCACTACAACGGCAAAAACAAACTTTCGGAGTCGAACTTCTATCTTAAACTGTATATCCCTGACGAGCAAGGTACACACCGCAGCCTACAGAAAGAGACAACCAACTCGCTCGAATACAAATGGGCTGATGCTCCGGCTTCTACCACGCCTGAATATATAACAGACTTCATCGACGACCCTGACTGCACCGATTGGTACGACTGCGACCAAATAAAAGTTACACGTTACTATGTTGACGAGAACGATGTTCAACGACCCGCCGAAGAACAACGCGTGATAATGAAACGAGACTCTGTATATTCGCTCTACTTCCCCGATGCAGGACGACAGTTCTACAACTATAAGTATCTCATCTTCGAAGGATATGGTCCGCAACAAATATCAGGTAAAGCAGTGCACTCGGGCTTTGCTAATCCGGAACCGTCGCATGCCGCTTACCCGGGAGAAGGAAATATAGCCCTGCAAGGCAACACCACTTTCGGCAACCTGAGCATAACCACTACCGATGCTAACCCGATTTTCCTTACCGAGAAAGAGCAGAAAGGCGGAAGCCTTATCAACCCCGACGGCTCTATCAACTACAACGCCAAGATTGAATACACCTTCAAGAAAACAGCAGCCGGCACTCAGCGCATATTACCCGCATCGGTTTATATGGTTTCCGGTAATGGCAAAGCAGCAAAAGAGACTACTGTAATGCCGCTAAGGAAATATACTACCGAGACCGACAATATACCTACCTTTGCAGACGAAGCAGTACGCGTCTGGACCGATAACGGCATTTACATCAGCGCTATTATATCGCAACACATCTCGGTCTATACCCTCGACGGCAGATCGCTTTGGAGCGGAGAGGTAAGCGGAGGTACCACACAGTTTGTGCCCGCCGACAGAGGCATGTACGTTGTTCAAGGCGAAACAACAGCTGTGAAAGTGGTGAACTGAGAAAACCAACCGGAAAGACCGGAAATTCCGGAAAGACCGGAAATGCCGGAAATGCCGGAAAAACCGGAAAGACCGGAAATGCCGGAAAAACCGGAATATCCGGAATATCCGGAAAAACCGGAACCCACCAAGACTAACAAAAAACAATATACAAAATGAAACGCTTATTTTCTATTCTTGCAGCTGCGCTGCTCACACTGAGCATGTTTGCACAGACAGGTGCCACTTGCGACGATGCTATCTACGTGGATGGCGAATATACAGCCAATTTCACACAAGGCGAGTATTGGTTTATGTCGCTAACTTCTATCTTACCTATGACTATACGCTGCTATCCTTCGAACCAAGGCGCTAAAGCACCGGAGATAACTGTCGATTTCACTTGCACATACGAGGACGGCAAGGCTATTTATGACGACCCTAAAGTTGCCAAGATGATTCAGAATGCCGAGAACTACGGTCTGTCGCTGCCTATGACCAAGAAACTCTCAATGCAGACCGACGACAACGGCAAAATTTACTATTCTTACACCTTCCCGAAGAACTACCAGAACATGCTCTACGGACAAGGTGTTACCTATGCCATTCCGGCTTACGTAAAACTTAAGGTGTATGGCAACACTGAAGCGGAGATAGTTTCCGATGCTGTAAGCAGCCGTTGCCGCGACTATGTTAACCAACTCGGCATGAACACCACACTGCTCATGTCGCCCGACGACTCGGTGAACACATACGTCTGGCCGGTCGGCGAATGGATAAAATACAAGTACGAGTTTACATGGACAGGCAAGGGCGATAACAGCCGCTTGTATATGATTACATCCAATAACTGCGAGTTCGACCGTTTCTCGGGTAAAATACGAGACCGCTTCTACCTGCCGGCACCCGACGAAGCACACGAGGTAAAAATGACGCCTGAGGCTTCGGCAGACCTCGTTAAGGACATCTTCCAAAACGAACTCTACGTTCGCATGTACTCCAATTCTGAAGGCTACCTGAAAATATCAACCTACGAGGATAACGACAACCTGACAGACTACGTAGTAGGAGGCGTCGCTGCAGTGGTTGATAATGAGAACATGACTATCTCGGCTACGCTGCCTTCAGGAACGGATAGAGCAGACGCAATAAAGAATGCCAAATATCGTCCTAACAAAACTCACGACGGACATTCGGCTGAGTATGATGCTACCTACTCCAAACTCATATTCGGAAAACTTGAATACGATCTCTCGGGTATCGTTGTCGCCCAGAAAGCAGGTAACACCGACGCTTCGCTTAAGACTATCGCTATTGAGGGTATCGACCTGCCGGGATTCTCACCTGCTGTGCTCGACTACTTCGACATCGAAGTGGCAGAAGGTAAGATACCTACTGTCTCGGCTACTGCACGAAAAGAAACATCGACTGTCGATATCAAGCAGGTAACAGCAGTGCCCGGTACGGCGACCATCACCGTAACGGCTGAAGCCGGTAACACGCAGGTTTACACCGTCTCGTTTATCCGTCAGCGCTCTAAGGACAACACGCTCAAAGCACTTTACGTGGATGGAAAACTCGTTGAAGGTTTTGCACGCGACAACTTCCACTACCGCATGGAAGTGATGAACCTGCCGGTTATCACCGCCGAACTCAACGACCCAAAAGCCACTATGGTTATCGACCAGGCTAAACGCGTTCCGGGATTCGGACAAGTGATAGTAACCGCCGAGTCGGGCGACGTGGAGGTCTATTCGATAAACTTCGTGCGCGACCCTAAAATCGACGAGTGTATCGACGTCGAGACTATCAACGCCTCGCAAGAATATCAACTCACCGGACAGAACGACAAGGTGTTGAAACTGCCTATGTCGCAGTGGGGAGGAAAAAACGCCGTACTCACATGGACGGGCAAAGCCGACCTTCGCGTGTCGGTACTTTCGACATGCCTTGAAGAGGAAGGAGTGAAGTTCGACGAGATGGACGTCGAACTGCAGAAAGGAGAAAAGGTCAGGCACTGCTATCTCAACACCACACGTACACTCGCTTGGAAACGTCAGGCTATCGACGGATACGCCTACCTACGATTTCAAGCCTCAGAGACTGCCAACTTCTCTGTCTCGCTATTCACTCCAAACTGCGTTACACGCTCGGAGATAATAGAGGTGCCCGCAAAAGAAGGAGATGCACCTACAACGATTGATATCGCCGCTCACGGAACACAGATATACTCGTTTTTTCTCGACGACCTGCAGAACAAAGACGTACAACTGCGGTGGGAAGGTAACTCCACTATGGAGATTTTCATAGCCGACACATGCAACTTCTATCTCGTGAAAGAAAACCAACATATCATGCGTCAGGCTAACGGCGAGGGTTATGCCTCGCTCGCCAACGGGCAGGCTATGAACATACCGAAGAACACCGCTGCACTATGGAAGACATTTCAGAACTACAGAGGCGAGGATTTCGTGTTCATGCGATATAACGCCGGTGCGGCAGGAAAACTGACAGTTGAAGTGGTGAAAGACTATCAGTGCGACGACTGCACACCTGTCAGTCAGTTCACACTCTCGCTTGAGGCACAACCCGCTATGGGGGGCACCTTCGAGGTAACCGCAGAGGGGGGCAACATCACAGATAACGGCAACAACACCTATCTCGTTGACGAGAACGCCACTGTCACGTTCCGAGCCACGGCTAACGACCACTTCACCTTCCGGGCATGGGCCGACGGCAACGCCACCAACCCTCGTATTGTGAAGATGACTAAAGACATGCAGTACACTGCCGTGTTTATTGCCGACAAGTACACTATCACCGTTACTGCCAACGACCCAACCAAAGGACGAGTGAAAGGTAGCGGACGATACGACTACGGTACTGTGGTAGAGATTTCGGCTACTCCGTTTGAGGG